>LJTR01000161.1 GCA_001303465.1 Phycisphaerae bacterium SG8_4 | reverse complement strand
AGGCGCGAAGAGGTGAACTTCCTCGTCATACTGTGTGTCCGGTCGTTGAGGCCTGACGCGCACGCGTTTGCCGTCCATCGTGAAGGTCTGAGATTTCATGTAGACGTACTGGCCGTCGCTGGAGAGTATGTCGGGCATTGACACGGGCATGTGCTTGCCCATCAGGAGGTCCTCCAGCTGCTTGTCGGTACCCGGCACGGCTGTGTCCATAACGTTTTCATGGATGAGCCTGCCCGTCTCCGGATTGAGTATCAACATGCGCAGGCCGCCGTCAAGGAACATGGAACGGCCGGCGACGCAGTAGAGTCGCCCGTCCTGGATCAACGTGCTGCCCGCCAGCGGCCAGACCGACTCAGGCTGACCGTAAGAAACAAGCCTGCGAGCGCTGGGAGCAGCCTGGAATTTCCATGCGAGTTGGCCGTCGTCAGCGGTCAGGGCGTATACGCAACCGTCGGCGCAGCCGAATGTCGCGAGCCCCTTGTAGATGGTTGGCGAAGAGTTGACGCGGCCGTCGGCGACAAAGTGCCAGATTTGACGGCCTGAAGCGGCATCCAGGGCGTAGATCGTGTGTTCGTCGATGGCGCTGAGAAAGAGTTTGCCGCCGGCAACAGTCGGCTGGCTGATCTTTGTACCAAAGTCCTTCTTCCACGACTGCTCGATCTCGGCTGGGACATCCGTCCGGGCGTAACCGCTGCGTCCATTGTCATGGCGGAAGGTGGGCCAATCGACGGGATCTTCGATTTTCGGTTCTCGATTTTCGATTTTTCCATAGGCTGGTCCTTTTGTCAACCGCTGGCCGGCTGGAGGAGCCTTGGCCGACTGGGCATTCGGCGCTGCGGCATTGAAGCCGTTGACCTTAGACTGGTAATAGCAGGCGCATGCGCTTGGAGTGGCGTAGACCATGCCGTTAGCGGGCATGATCCCGTAGACGCAGCCGCCTCGGAACCAATGATTGTTGGTCCAGGTATCGGCGGCCATGTCGTATACCGGGGTGCCCATTATCGGTGGCAACTGGTACTTAACGGTAGCTCTGCCGGGGTAGCATCTCTGGTGGATGTAGAAAGATTCAATCGGGTTGACGTGCTCGGCCAGTTGGACGCCGTCGGACAGGCCGTAAGTGGTGAAGGCACCCCTGTTTTGGCGTTGCAGGGCCCATACCTTGTTGTCGATGACGTAGAAATCTTCGAGGCTGAAGTGCCCGGAGCGGGGCTTGTCCTTGACGGACCATAGTATGTCACCGGTCTTTGCGGAGATTGCGTAGATTTCCTTGGTCGGCGAGAACAGAACGCGGTCCTCGCATATCACCAGCCTGGGGCCGCCGTAGCCGGTGGGGATCAGCTTCATTTGCGAGACCTCAGCCTTCCAGAGCTGCGAGCCCGATTCCTTCTCGAGAGCGACAACCGAGCCTCCGTCATAGAAGCACACCATTCTGTCGTCGGCGGCGAGCGTAATCGGAGCCACGGGCATTTTCCGTTCCCAGAGCAGGTCGCCACTTTCGGCCCGCATCGCCTTGACCAGACGCGTGCCCTTGTCACGACTCCATCCCCATATAGCGCTGGCCCGGTCCCGCTCTTTCCAGCAGTTCGCATTTTGCTGGTTGTAGTCGACGGCCTTGCCGTCGGGGTCCACAGCGGCGAAGACGGTGCCATCCGAGACGATCAACTCGAAGGTGCTGGCGGTCTCGGCATAGGTGCAAACGGTTCTGCCCGTGGCTGCCTCCAGGCAAAGAAGATCCTGGCCTATCCCAGGCGCGACATAGACCCTGTCCTTGACGGCAACCAATCTTCTGGGCAGCCAGCTCGGGCCGCTCTTGAGTGGATAGAGGGGATTGAACCAGTCGTGCAGAGGTCGTTTCCAGAGGACAGTGCCGTTGAACGCGTCGCGAGCTGTCAGGAAGAACTCGGGCGGCAGTTGGATAGACTCTGTCGGCCCCTCATCCATCACGTAGAAGATTCTGCCTGCGGTTGAGACCAATGCTTGCATGCTGGCAGTGTGTTCGTGGCTCCTGGCCCAGAACGGTCCGCCGGTCCATCTCAGTCCCTTCGGGTGCCCGGCTACGCGATCATCGGATACGGACGTACCCTGCGCATCGTGGAGAAAGTGGGTCCAGTCATCGATCTCGTCCGGCCAGGGTTTCTTGAAGGCCTTCCACCCTTCAAGCGTGCCGGCGGCAGTCGGGTCGATCCCGGAGACGTCCAGCCCTTCTCTAATCAGGGCCATGCCTCCCGGAACCAATACCCGCTTGATCTCATCGGCGGAAAGCTCGCCAGGATCGGTGATTATGAGCAAGTTCACCAGGCTCTCCACGTAGGGCAGCTGTTTGCCGTCGAAGAGCCCGACGCAGATTTTTCCGTAAACTCCGGTAGATTTAACCTGTTCTCTGGCTGCTGCGACGGCCTTGATATCGTCGGAAAGCCCCTGCACTACGAAGCGGTCGTTGACTCCCAGAGAAGCCAACAGTTTTGTGTCGTCGCAGCCCACACAGACGACGAAACCGCCCTCAATGCCCGCAGCGTCCGCCAAGTTTTCCGCTGCGGCCCGTGCGCCGGGAGCCAGAGATAAAACAAAGGCCAGGCCAATGATAACACTCCTATTCATAGTCAATCTCCTTTAGGTCAACATATCAGCAGCGGCAATGTATTGGCCCGGAATTGCACAATGTTGCCTTTCATCCGGTTTCAGCACAGACAACGCCGCAAACGGGCAACTTGATTTCAGCCGCCAGCAGTGATTATATCGCCGGGGATATCACGATTCAAGGTATGCCTGTGCGAAAAAAGCAGGCCGGGAACAAACAATGTTTCGCACGCATGTTTCGCAGGCAAATGCCTTGACATCACAGGTTTGGTGACGTAGAATCCGCCGGCAATTTTATGGTTTTTCACGGAGTTGTTGTATGGCTGCCATCAGGCCGAGAATCAGCGTCAAGTACGCTGGCAACGCCACAGTTGTGAGCTTTACTGACGAGAAGATCCTCGAGGAAAAGGACATCAACGAGCTTCAGGAGTCGCTGATGTCCGTTATTGAGTCGTCATCGAGCAAAATAAGCCTGATTTTGGACTTCGGCAACGTCCGATTTCTGTCATCCGCTGTTTTGGGGCTGTTGATAAGGGTCAGTAAGAGGATTTACGAACAGGAGGGGCAACTGAGGCTCTGCAACATAAATCCGAGAATATATGAGATTTTCAAAATAACGCGACTGACCAAAACCTTCGATATATATACTGATGTTGAAAGTGCGGCTGAGGGTGTATCCCACGCCGAGTAGCCGGGGTCGTTTTTTGCTCTGTAGATTATGGCATCAGAGGCATCAATCAACTGCTCGATAGTTGTTGAAAGCAAGTCGTCTGCTGTGGTTGACGTGTGCAAGCAGATTCTGTCTAAGCTCGAAGAGTACAACTTCGATAAAGACGACATTTTCGCCGTTCATCTTACGCTGGAGGAGGCCTTTCTTAACGCCGTTAAGCACGGCAACAAGATGGACCCGACGAAGAAAGTCAAGATTGACTATACCGTCGACTCGGAGAAGGTTGAGATTTCAATAACGGACGAGGGTAGCGGATTCGAACCCGACGCGGTGGTCGATCCGCGATTCGGGGCCGGGCTTTACGAACCCGGGGGCAGGGGATTGCTCCTTATGAATTCGTATATGGACACAGTAAAATACAATGAGCAAGGCAACAGCGTCTTTATGGTCAGATATAAGGAAAAGCCGCATTTGATGGAAGACGAAAGCCCGCCTACTATATCACCGCAGGCAGATTCATGCCAACCGAACCAATGACAGACCGATTGACAAATCAGACCAGATGTCAGCGAATACTTGGCAAGACTGCCTTCTTGTGCGGTTTCTTGCTTGTTTTCGGGGGCTGCGGCTCCAATAACACGTCCATGCCGGAGGTTGTACATTACCCCACTTTCGAGAGCGAATCCGTTCCGCCAAAGGTGGTCGAGTCAGAGCCGAAGCTGACAGGCGAGCGGAGCAATGTTCCAGAAGAATGGCTGCCGCCCTCCCACGTAGAGAAGAAGTGGACGGCCATAGTGATACACCACTCCGCGACAGAAAGGGGAAACGCTGCTATCTTCGACAGGATGCACAGGGAGGAGAACCACTGGGACGGCATCGGCTACGATTTTGTGATTGGCAACGGCACCGACAGCGGCAACGGGCAGGTCGAAGTTACGTTTCGCTGGCAGCAGCAAGTCGCCGGCGCTCACTGCGGTGGAACGCCGGGCAATTGGGCCAACATAGATGCCATAGGAATCTGCCTGGTCGGCAATTTCAATCACTCTGTCGCCACTGCCAAACAAATCCAGTCCCTCTCCAAGCTGGCAGAGTTTCTGCAGAAGAGATACCGAATCCCGACGAGCCGCATCTACGGTCACAGCAGCACTCCGGGCGCAAGAGTCACCGACTGCCCCGGGAACAACTCGCCGGTCACCGCTCTCAAACAAATTCTCGGCTCCTGATCCCTGCATCCTACCGATAGCCTTTTTGCGTCCTATAAATCCGCTTGCTGGCAGGGCAATTGCATTTTACCGGCAGAATAAAACAAAAAAAAAACGGCTTGGAAAGTTCGCGCGTGATTATACCGAAATCTTCCCTAAAGCATTATTGAAAGAGCAAACTGGTAACTGGTCTAATGAATATCTACGAGTCGCTGTCATTTCCGGGCTTTGTGCTCAACGAGCAAATCGCACGCCAAGTCTTTGAGATACTGCCCGAAAGCGGGCCTCTGGTGATGATAATGGACACCGAAGGCAACAGTTGGCCCAGCAACTCGGACGATTTCGCCAAGTTGAACATAAGTGAATCATTCTTTAAGCGAATATGCGCCAAGATCGATGACGGTGCCGAGCCGGTGGTGGCGCAAACCGACGACTGCAGTGTCGTTGGCGCTCAACTGTCCACCGACAGGAGCAAGTGCGGATATGCCATCATTGTTCTGCCGCAATACTCTCCTGAGTCAACGCTGGCAAACATCGACCTGATTGAAATGCTGCTGAACCAACTCGGCCTGATAGCGGCGCTCATCGAGAAGAACAACCTCTGTTTCGAGGTTCAGATGAAACACTATCACGCGTGTGCCCAGAGTGAGATAGCATCGAACTGACCTTCCCATCTCTCACCCGGCCTTTCGCAAAACATCCCCGCACCTGAAAAATTAGGCCAAGGTGTACAAAGATTGAATTGCTTTTCGAGACGTTATCGCTATAATTACCGGGCAGTTGCTGGGCATAAGAAAGGGGCCCCGATGTTCTGGGCCTGGCCCGTGCGAGTACCTCAATGCCCAGCGACAAGCTGTCAAGAAAATGGACGCTGAACGTTGATGAGCAAAGGGAAGAAGTGAAATTCCAGGTCTTCAAGAACGGCAAAATCGTTGACAAATTCACGTTATGCGGTGCCTACATGTTCGGCGGCGACGGGATCGGCATCCGTCGGGCACAGATAACCTTCAAGAACGGCTTCGTCCAGTGCGCAAAGCCAAATCTGGAAACAGCGGGCCTGGCGCTGCTCTGGCCTATAGAGGGTTTTGGCAGAGTCCTGCTGCCGACGACATGCCTGCCCGAAAGAGAACGGCCTTACAATCTGAATGTCGAGATCGCACGTGCAAAGCTCATGCAGATCGTAAACAAAAGGGAGGACTGGTCATTCTTCAACAGCGTTGCCGGCCTGGCGGATCAATTGAAGCAAGCCCAGAATTTGTTTGTCCGGGCCATTCAGAACATCGCTGCCGCGTCACAGGCTTCGAAACTGGCTGATGAATCGCTTAAGAAAGCAATAGTCGTCTCTGAGAAGTTGGCGATAAAGCAAGCCGAGTCACTTTTCAAGACGAGGAGCAGCAGTCAAGGCTTTGGCCGCGCCTGCTTTGGCTGCAGGGTCGATCCGGCCCGGATCGGTAATAGCACGTATGTTGACGGCCTGGTAGAAGTGTTCGGCTCGGCAACGATTCCCGTAAATTGGGCCGAAGTCGAGCGTACCAAGGGGAAATTCGATTTTTCGACGATTGATGCATGTGTCGATGCGCTGCGCAGAAAAAAGCTCGCGCTGAGCGCAGGGCCGTTGCTTCGCTTTTCAAAGGAGTCTCTGCCCGTCTGGCTGCTGGATAGCGGGGCCGGTTTCGAGAAAATCCGGGACACGGCGTATCAGTTCGTATGCAAAGTGGTTGCTCGTTATGCCGGTGTCGTTCGGACGTGGTACGCCATAAGCGGTTTGAACGCCCACAATCATTTCGGTTTCGGTTTCGAACAGATTCTGGAGATGACGCGCGCGGCCAACATGGTCGTCAAGCAGGCGAGTGACAAGGCCATGAGGATAATCGAGGTCAGCAATCCGTGGGGCGAATATTATACGACAACGCCCAATAGCATCCCGCCGTTGGTCTACATGGATATGGTTGTTCAAAGCGGAGTCAGCTTTGACGCCTTTGGACTGCAGATGCGTTTCGGCAAGAATCAATCCGGGATGCACGTCAGAGACATGATGCAGATATCGGCGATTCTAGATTACTTCGGGCCCATATCCAAGCCTTTACACATGACAAATGTGGCCGTTCCGAGCCAGGACGGTGGCGGTTTGCAGGATGGAAAGGTCGCCGGTATTTGGCATGAGCAGTGGAATCAATCGCAGCAGGGCCGATGGATCGAGCAGTTCTGCAAGATAGCACTCAGCAAGCCGTTTGTGAATTCGGTGACTTATTCAAACCTCGTCGACACCAACGGCATTGCTCTTGCCCACAGCGGCCTGCTGACCGAGAAACTCGAACCCAAGGAATCGTTTCAGAACTTCAAGAGACTGCACGACAGCATTTTTGCTTGATAGACGGATCGTATCCGACGCTGGCGCTTGTCAGCTCGAACCGGCGGCACTCTACGATACATTATGGACCGAGACAGGCAAAACAGCATTCAGTCATTCGCATTTGTAATCAGCACGTTTGTGGCTGTCAGTTTCTGCTGCGGTTTCGTTTCAAATCCTGAGGTGAGTGAGTCAACGTCAGGCCAACACGAAATTAAGTTGGCAAGCCGGATAAATCCGAATATCGCACCGGTAGAGAGCCTGGTCAGACTGCCGGGGCTGGGGATCAGCAAAGCCGGGGCAATCGTGGCATACCGCAAGAGCTTCAATCGGGCAAACGGCAAAAGGGCCGCCTTTGAGTGTGGGGACGATCTGCAGAAAATCAGTGGTATAGGCCCCAAGACGGTTCAGCAGATGAGCGACTGGATAGAGTTCGAATAGTCCATACGGCATGGCGTATGGCGGATAGGCGCAACAGAACATGAGCGATTGGGAAGTCAACAAGCCGCTTGGCCAATGCTCCGGCAGCGGCAGGAGAATCGAACACGGCGAAGAATACTTCGGGGCCCTCGTAATGGTCGAGGAGGGACTGCAACGGCAAGACTTCTGCGCCGAGTACTGGGAGAGTGAGAAGCCGGACGTATTTTGCCATTGGAAAACCAAACTGCCTGAGCCGGGTCATAGAAAGCAGTTATTCGTCGATGACCAGATGCTGATGGCTTTCTTCGAGCGGCTGGCAAGAGAAACCGACCCGGAGAAGATAAATTTTCGCTTCGTCCTGACGTTGGTTCTGATGAGAAAGAGACTTCTGAAGTACCACGAGAGCAGAACCGAAGATGGCAAGGAGATATGGCGTCTGAGAATGCCGGGCGACAAATCCGCCGAATTGGTAGAAGTGGTGAATCCGCACCTCGACGCCGAGCAGATCGAGCAGTTGTCGTCGCAGATGGGTGAGATTCTCCACACCGACCTGTAAGCTTGGGAACGATCGGGCAAGAGGTCTCTGCACTGAACGCTCGGACGCTAACAGCAATAGTTGGCAAACACATAAGGAGCTTGTTCAGAATGCGGGCAAAAGTCACCATATTCATCGTTGGATCAGCGCTGATTCTTGCTGGCTGCGCGCCGCAGATGCGCACGCCCAAGAAGATTTGCCCGGGGAAAGACTCTGTAGCCGAGGCACTGGCCGCTTTGCAGTCGCAGGCGCAAGAAGCTGTGTCGTTGAAGGCAAGCGGGCAGTGTCGGCTGGAGTTTTACGTCGAGGGAAAGAAAAAGCCTCAGAAAGAGAACGTCGACATAAGGCTCAGGGTGAATCCGCCCGCTGACATCTATTTGTGGGGTGACAAGCCTCTTGTCTCAAAGGCAATCGTGCTCGGCTCGAACGAGCAGGAGTTTTGGCTGGCGATAAGGCCGAAGGAAATAAGTTTTTACGGTTGGGGAAAATGGTCCGAGCAGGGCTCGAACGGGGGGCTCATAATAAACCCCAGAACTCTACTTGAAGCCTTCGGCATGAGCGAAGTGGACGCAGAGCAGGATTGGTCTCTGTCTAACGAAGGCGCTTTTGATGTGCTCATCAGGCGAGATGGCAATGCCGTAACCAAGAAGATTTACATCTATAGCTGCCAATACCAGGTCAGCAAGATCGAATTGTTCGATTCAAAGGGGCAGGTGGCCGCCCGCGCAGAACTGGACAGCTACGAGGAGATCTCCGAGGGATTCTATGTCCCTGCGTGGATCGAGGTCACAACCTTCAGTCAGGACGAGGCGCGGGATCCGCTGACCATAACGCTCACGCTCAAATCAATAGAATCAAGCAAGAAGTGGCCCGGTGTCATCTTCAAACGTCCGCCTCCGCGAGGCTTCAAGAATGTGGGTGTTGTCGTTAATGGAAAATGGATCGAACAACCTCAATAGATGGTGTGAGAGGGATGTGACTATGCCCAAAGCGGCCCTGTTGGAGAGAATCAAACGAGGAATGTTCCTGCTGGACGGGGCAATGGGAACCCAGTTGATTGCCCGGGGGGTCGATGTCGGGACCTGCAATGATTATCTGAATGTGAGCTCACCCGGCATAGTCTGCGACGTCCACCGTGACTACGTGCAGGCAGGCAGCGACGCCGTCATCACCAATACTTTCGGTGCCAACGAATATGCTCTTGCCCGGCACGGATTGGGCGAACAGGTCGCCGATATAAACAAGGCGGCCGCCCAAATCGCCCGGCGGGCGGCGACAGAGCAAAGATATGTACTGGGCGATATCGGCCCGAGCGGGGATTTCCTCGAACCCTTGGGGAGGCTGAAGGCCGATGAGCTCAGAGATGCTTTCGCCCGGCAGGCAGAGTCTCTTTTGGCCGGCGGCGCCGACGGTCTTCTCATCGAGACGATGACGGCTCTCGACGAGGTGACAATCGCCGTCGAAGCGGCCAAGTCGGCCGGCTCGGGCCTGCCCGTGCTCGCGTCGATGTCTTTCGACAAAGTCGGCGATAGCTTCAAGACAATGATGGGTGTCGGCCTCGAAGATGCGGCCGCAAAGCTCGTCTCGCTCGGAGTCGAG
>LJTR01000478.1 GCA_001303465.1 Phycisphaerae bacterium SG8_4 | reverse complement strand
TGCGCTTACGATATTATGGTGATTCAGCTTCGCAGCCGACCGTCCTTCAATATGAAAGCGTCTGACATAATTTGCGTTCTTAGCCAATCTGCTTTTCAAGACCTTTATTGCGACAATCCTGTTAAGGCTAGTCTGCCTGCCCCTGAATACTATCGCCATCGCGCCGGAACCGAGGATCCCTTCTATTGTATATCCTGGAATCCCCCGCGCCCGCAGTCGTCTTAATATTTCTTTCTGGGTTTCCGGATTTCCAGGCATAGGATACACCCGCTCTTAATCTTGAGGAAGGAGTCTATGATTCAGCCCTTTCTTTAAGCTTTATACCCTTCAGGGTAGTAAATTCCCGCGAGTAAGATCTTAAACTATTATTGTCAAGCTACTACCTATGGCACAAGTTAGCCGCGCAAAAACGGGAAATCTCAATCGTGAGCACTATAATTGGCTCTAAATAGCATTATACATGATTCTGCGTTAGAACAGTACAAGTACATTCGTATATCGTACCGTTCAATACTTTCTGAGAGCGTATTCAAGAGTCGTTCACGGTCCTCAGCGGATCAGCAAGTGAATCATAATTTGTGAAGCATGGCGACTGCTTTCTTGACGACCATGTTCGCCGCCTGGGGTGCGAAGGGGCTACTCTTGATCTCGTATCCACCTTGAACATATAGATGCTCGGGGGCGAGGTAGCCAGCTTCTCCGTTGCAGTGGGTGATCACGAAAGTATGCTTGTACGGTGAGGCGGCCTTTATGGACTTCCCGATTTCCGTCAGGACCTCGCCGCCGAACCCAACGAAGCAGGTCTCGCCTACTCGCGCGACGGTTATGTTAAGTCGGGTGGGAGGGCAATCGTCGGCGATACTCAGTTCACCCTTACGTTTGCCGGGAAGTTCGAGCGTGGCATGAGCCGTTGCGATTTCGCCTGAGGTCTCAGAGGTCCCAATGTCCCGAGCCACATGAACTACTTCCGTACCCAACATCGTACCCAAGAGTACGGGTTCGGGAATCCACCCCTCTGTGGTATCAAAACCTCTCAGCCCCTTGTACCACGGATTTATATTCCCGGATGCTCCGGCGAATGCCGGCGCAATCACATCGGGCCCCAGAATCTTTTCGACATACTGCTCGGCGAGTCCAAGAACATCCCCACTGATTGTGTAGTTCTTGCTGCCCAGACATGTGGCATGAATTGCATAGTCGAAAAGTGTCGCAACAATCCGGCCGTCGGTTCTAGTCACGTTCATGACCAAGACCTCCCTGTCCGTGACGCCGTACGTGTTTCGCCCTAGTCTTATCGTGCTGTTTCCTGCTTCGTCGAAAACAAGCTCACGACGATTGGATCCGACCGGTGAGCTGCCGGCGGCGGTGCCGACCTGGACAGGCTCCATCTTGCTCAGGGCTTTTTGGACGATCTCAACAACCTTGGCCTTCAGCTCTCTGGTGTATTCCACGTTGTTCGGGTACCCCTCTTCCTCATCCAGCGTTGGGGCGGGGCCTGCGTGAGTGTGGATGCCTGTGAGAAAGAGTTCCGAAGGTTCGAGGTCAAACTGTCTTGATAGAACCTCCCTGAAATTGTCGGCGGTCCCGCTGTAGTAACCTATGAAATCGGTTGAAACCAGCACCAGGCGTTTGCCGTTGCTGGAAAAGGCCACAACGCGGGCCGACAGCGGGTCGTGAACGTCTCGGGATAATCCGGTCCGCCCGGCATAGCCAGACATCTTCACAGGTTTCCGAGGCGTTATGTCAATCTTCGCGACACCGGCAAGCAGAAGATCTGCCTTCGGCGCGGATGATGCAGCAGACGCTGCTCCAAAAACACATAGCAGAATTAGCAGTACTGTCGAGCTGGTTCGAGTCATTACAATTCTCCTGGACCGGGATTTCCGATCTGACTTCATAATCGATGCTCCTATTCGCGACGCGGTTGATAATACAGCAATAGGGGCCTCGATTTCAAGGCGCGTGGTCAGCAACACGGTCTATACACCTCGAAGCGAGATCTCAAACACGCTAACTTGTGGAGAAACTGACACCAATAGAAGATTCTAACGAGCGACATGACACTCTCATATTCTCCTTTTTCATGAGCTCAAATACATCTTGATTTTCGGGTGACACAATGTCTCCGTTTTGTCTCCATCCACCCGGCTTTTCGCGATTCGATCTGAGATGGACATCCATTTATTGCACGCATGCAATTCTTTTATGGGAATCTTGTATTGTTATAGTATTCATTGAACTCTGCGAAAGTCGGAGAGTGACATCCGAGCGTGACAGGAGCTGGCAGCCCCGCAATCTGTCGGGCTCGTATGGAGTCTACCGAGTCAGAATCATATCGTCGAAGTACATCGTGCCCGAACCGCTGGCTGGCTATGCTTCTAGCCAAGGCCAATTGCTATGTCAGTTATATTCACTATGTTCACTCCTTGGTCAGCAAAGGTTTCGAGGCCAATGAACCACTCTTTCCTAATCTTTCACTGCTCAGATTGACTGTATTTTCACACCGAGCAGGAAATATTGCAGCTACGGGTCTTCAATGGGGCTAAGCTATGCGTCCAATCTCCTACTCAACTGTCCGGCAGCCTCACGGGGAAAAAGTTTAGAATATTTCTGATTTTCTTTTTACCCAAACGGCGGCTCAGTTGTTTTATAGGTGACGGTCGATCGCCTTGTCATGACTAAAGCGGTAAACTGATGTCAGAAGACAGCCAAATCATACGAGACCTAGCTCGGGGCAACGGGGAAGTACTGCGACAGATCTATGAGAAATACAAGATAGAGCTGATGACCATTGCCACTGCCCTTTTGTATGACCGAGAGGCCGCCGAAGATGTGGTGCAGGATGTTTTTGCTTCCTTTGTTGAATCGGCGGGACGATTTCGGCTTACGGGAAGCCTGAAGGGCTACTTGGCGGTTTGTGTTGCCAACAATGCACGTAACAGGAACAAAGCCAGGAGGCGGTGCAATGCCGTCGACCTTGATGGAGCGGATTCTATGGCCTCAAATTCAGAAGGCCCTGACTTTGCCGCGATCTTCGGCGAGGAATTGCAGCGGTTAGCTTGGGCAATGGCCCAACTCCCGTTCAAGCAGCGAGAGGCGTTGCTCTTGCACGTTTACGGCGGACTGAAGTTCAGGGAGATTGCGAAGCTGAGCGGTGAGTCAGCTAACACCCTCAAAGGCCGATACCGGCTTGGGTTGGACAAACTTCGATCGCTATTGAATAGCGAGGTGAGAAGATGAAACCTGCTGAAGATATACATGAGCTGGTCAAGAAGTTGCAGGTTGAGCCAAGTGCCAACGTGGACAAACGGGTCCACGATCATATTACGAAGGCACTGGACGATTGGGAAGAGTCTAAACATACGTCCTGGCGTGATAGACGGCCGAGGATTGGGAGAATAGTCATGAGAAGCAGAGTAACACGAATTGCAGCTGCGGCGGCGATAGTAGTCGCTTGCCTTATAGGCCTGATTTTCTGGAGGGGAACAGCCTCAGGCATTGCTCTGGCGGATGTGCTGGCCAAGCTCGAACAAGTCACGACATATTCATATCAGACACATTCTATTCTGACCAGACGAAGCGGCGGTGAGGAGAGGCATAGCACGGTATTGATCTCACAAGATCAAGGTATCAAGATAACCTTGAAAAAGATCGATCCGAACGGCACTGAAAGTGAGCCCAGTGACACGTACATCTTGCCTGAGCAAAACCGCATAGTGTTTGTCATGCACGAAGACAAGACATACGTCCGCGTGAATCTGGACGATGATACTGAGTTGGAGCAACACAAAGGAGAGAACAATGACCCGCGCATCATAGTCGAGAAGATGCTCAAGCATCAGCACAACAGTCTAGGACAATCTGTGGTTAATGGGGTTACGGTTGAGGGATTCCAGACAACAGATCCCAACTACGATGGCGGATTCATGACGATGTCTGATATGATGGGAAAGAATGAAGAGGTCGATATAAAGCTATGGGTTGACGTCAAGACGTTTCTTCCTGTAAGGCTGGAGGAAGACATCGTCAAAGACACTGGTACGCGTTTTCACGAGGTCACTGACAATTTCAACTGGAATGCTATTGTCAGACCTGATGATCTCAAACCGGTTATCCCAGAGGGCTATACATCACCTGTGCCAGAAATTCACATCCCTGTCTTTGACGAAGAGACGGCCATTAAGGGGCTGAGATTGTACGCAGATGCTGCCGGTGCTTATCCGGTCGATCTCAAGAACAAGACTCCTATTCAGGATTATAGGAAGATTCCAGGGAACGAAAGGAGTGCATGGGAAAGCCTACCTGATGATGAGCAAAGTAGAAGAGTAAACGACATTCTAATGCCAATCCTTGGATTGGGGGCATTCTACGAGGAGTTGGTCGAGGACAAGAAAGACCCAGCCTACTATGGCGATACGATTGGCCTGAGTGACACCGACAAGGTTCTGCTCAGATGGAGACTGGACAACAAGCAATATCGAGTTATTTTTGGCGATTTGAGTGCCAAGACGATTGCTTCAGAAGAACTGTCTGAGTTGGAAAAACGGTAGCATCTCTGGATGACTGCATCGATAGCTCATTGGACTGATCATGCTGCCTACACTTGGTCCTCTTCCACTCGCTAGAACTCCTTTTCAGGTTCCCAACTCTTGGATATTTCGCCGGTCGGCCGTACAACAACGGCTTTGCATTCCGTGGTCACAGTCCCGTCGGTCAGTGATAATTCTGCCGCGACTTTCATTCCCCTATTTCAGCATGGTCAGAGGAGCGGGAACCTTTATTCTTTGCCTCGAAGCCGAGATTTTATAGGAATTTTCTTTCGCGATCGTTTTCAATGATCTATGCGAAAAACAGGGCGTGACCTCTGAGTCTGAAGGAGCCGGCAGTTCCACAGCCTGCCGGCCACTTGCCTTTGCTTCCCGAGGGATTTCGTGGCTACGGACTCACGGCCCGGTTGTAGATGCGGACGTCATCGATCAGGCCCGACCAGAAGAGGCCCGGCCCCAGCGCCCTTGCGGCGCCGATGTGCAAACCAGCATTTGAACCGATCAAATTCCCCTGTGTGTCTCCGATCACCGCCA
>LJTR01000477.1 GCA_001303465.1 Phycisphaerae bacterium SG8_4 | reverse complement strand
AGAGCCGTCCGCTGAGATGTTCGGCGTCAAGTCCTGATCTGAACTGTTGACGTTCTGGCCTAGATTTATGCGGGTGCTCCAGGGATCTGAGGTGCTTGCACGGGTCGAGACCCACAGATCGGCCTCTCCGCAGCCAGCAGCCCGAAATGGCCCGTAAGCTGCGCCACTGAAGAAGAACAGCAGGCCGTCGTGCGAGATACTCGGAACTGCCTCGTTGGCCACGCTGTTTATGGCGGGTCCGAGATTCATCGGCGTGCCCCAGTCGTCATGTGTAGTTTCGCGAGTTGTCATCCATATGTCGGCACTGCCGTAGCTGCCGGACCGTTCGGAGCCAAAGAAGAGCGACAGACCGTCGGACGATATGCTCGGCGCA
Source organism: Phycisphaerae bacterium SG8_4 (assembly GCA_001303465.1). Taxonomy (GTDB): domain Bacteria; phylum Planctomycetota; class Phycisphaerae; order Sedimentisphaerales; family Anaerobacaceae; genus SG8-4. The sequence goes on along the minus strand of LJTR01000477.1, from coordinate 6,423 downwards.
ATGTCCAAAGCAGAACTGTTGACAGGAGATCCCATATTCACTGGTTCTCTCCAAGACCCGTCTATCGTCTGCCGCGTTGTCATCCATAACTCCCAACTGCCAGACCGCAGGGATCCGAAGAAGAGCGTTAAGCCGTCAGCCGATATGCAAGGGCGCTGGTCCCAATGCGGCCCGTTGACTGGAGCACCGAGATTCACCGGGGGTTCCCAATCGTGCGCTGCTGTTGCCCGAGTCGTGACCCATATGTCCCAATCACCAGTCCGCCTGGAGTCGAAGTAAAGCTCCAGACCGCTTGCCGATATGCTCGGACCCCAGTCGCACGCCGTGCTGTTGACGATCGGGCCCAGGGCAGTAGGGGTGCCGAAGACAAGACTCGTATGGATCACTTGGCTGTCCGCGGTTTCCGGTCGGCCTCCGTGTCCGCCCGTATCCATCTGCGGATTCAGAATGGCCCTGTACTTCTTCATGTCCGCATTGGCCCCATCCTCATCTTGCATATAGTGGTAGTAGCCGGCCCGGCGGAGATGGTCGTTTGCGTCCGCAGAGTCAGTCGCTATGGTTTCACTGTACTTCTCTACCATCTGGCGACAATACTCCTCTGGTGTTCGACCGGGGCCAATCGATTCGATTGTCGAGACACTTGGGTCGAGATCTGCCTCCCATATCTCATAGAATGGCGCCCCCAAAGAAAAGGCTAGCTTGGCCCCGTCAGGTGCCCATGCTGCATTGGTAATCTGACCACAAAGCACTTGTGTTGCCTCTCTGCGGTTAAGATCATAGATCCACAATCCGGTTCTGTCCTCGGGCCTTGAATATCCTCCCATGCTAAACTCATGGCTTCCTGGATTCCAATTTCCACCCCACAATTTCACAGGTGCCGTCCACTGAGCGACTATTGACCTGGAAGCCAAATCTACAATCTTCAGCGATCCATATTGCGCACAAGCCGCGTACTGCTCGTCAGGTGACACAGAACAGTAATGATGAGGAAATGGTAAGATCGGTTTCTGGTCAGCGTCCCCACGCTCGATTGAGATCGAATAGAGCATCCGGTCCGTCCAGGATTGATTGTAGATGCGCCCAGAGTCTTGGCTCCACGAAGGCCAGAGTCCATGAGTTACGCGTCTCGGCTCAGTGCCATCTGTCTTCATAATCCATAGTTCGGATTTCCAGGATGGAGATCGGCTCAGGGGTTCGTTGGCGACCAGCCTTGAAAGAGGAAGAAGTCGACGATCACGGATAAAGGCAATGTGCTGACCATCGGGGGACCATTTAGGATTCTTTCCGGGCGCAATCAACAGTTCAGTCCTCCGAGTTATCAGGTCAAGAACCGCGATACCACTGTTGCCTGGTACGCCTGAGCAGAATACTAGCTTGTTTCCATCAGCAGACCAATCAGCGGCGAATCCATCTGGGATCAGCGGCCCGCCCTTGGCTTCCAGACTGCGATAGATCTCTTCAGCCTCCAGCATTGCCAGGAAAGCGAGGCCATCGGGCCTGCTTTCCGGCGGATGCCATGGTTGACCGGCCTCAATGCTGCCAAAAACGTGCTTCATTGACCAATCTTTGAACCTGCGTCTGTACTCTGGTCCGGCATCAGCAATCTGTTGGAACAAAGCACTTGCCGGCTCGTACTTACCCAGAGCTGTAAGTGCACAGAAGATGTGGAGTTGAAAGATGGTTGGATCCGAGGAGAGTTTCAGGCACTCTTGCGCATCGGCAATAACACGTTCGTAATCTCCCATGCGCAGACAGACCCGACACCGTTGGTCGTATAATTTGGTGCGTCGTGGGTCTCCCTCGGGAGTACGCTCAAGAGCCCTGTCGTAATCCTTGATTGCACCGTCATGGTCGCCCAGTTGCAGCAATGCAGTCGCACGCAGAGAGTACCCCAGCGGATCCTGCTGCTCGACGGCGATCATAGTCCGTGCTTCGTCCTTCATACTCTCGTATTTCCTGGAGGCGTAGTAGATGAGGGCTCGCAGCTTCAACGAGTCATAATGCCCGGGATCAATGTCTAAAGCCTCTTCCAAAAATCTGAGCTTGTCCTTGATTGCCAAGGCCATCGTAGCTTGAAAGAAATACGCCTCTGTCGCAGTTCTTCGATCCGAGCAAGCTTTTCCGCGTCCACAGACTCGTCCTCTGAGAGCATTCTGGCCAGAAGCAGACTGGCAGTGCCGGCAGTTTCGGGTGCTTTATCAAGTAGACCTGCAAGCACTTCCTGGGCTTTCTGCCGGTATTCATCAAGTCTGCTCAACTCTTCACTGTTGCTTGGTTCATCTTCCCAGAGTATTCGTGCCAGGAGTGAGCCGGCAGCGTCTGCCACTTCAGGGCTCTCGTGAAACAGATCTCCGAGTTGGCTCATAGCCTCTGCAGGCTGCTGCCCCTCGACGAGAATGCTCGCATAGAGAAGCTGGGCCTCAGTTCCAACGTACCTGCTTGTGAGGATCGGTTCGAGTTTCCGGAGAGCTGACAGTGGATCTCCGTTTGAAAAGAAATCGCGAGCCTGGGCCAGCATGCTTTTGTGCTCGAGGTGTTCATTCTTGGCGCGCTGAAGTCGCGACTGGTTCCACATTGAAAGCGTGGCAGCAACGGCGCCGATCAGGACCACTGTCGCCAGGGTGGCAGCGATCTGAGATTTGTGTCTCAGCAGGAGTTTCTGCAGACGATACATGGCCTTGGGCGCTCTGGCTTCGACCGGCTCGTTGTCCATGTGACGCTGGACGTCCGCCCCTAGCGCGCTTGCCGAGTCGTACCGACGGATCCGGTCTTTCTCCAATGACTTCATCACAATCCAATCCAGATCACCGCGCAAGAGTCTCGACAGCAGATCGGGCTTGGTGTTGCGGGATTCGGCTATTGTTACCAGCATCTGACCCATGGTGCTCAGTTTGGTCGATGGCCTTGTAGGCTCCTCTTCGTGTATGATCCGCCGCATCTCAACGTATCCGGCCTCTCGCAGCTTCTCTGCGTCGAATGGCGTTGTTCCGGTGAGCAGTTCATACAACAAGACGCCGAGAGAGTAAACGTCTGTGCGCGTGTCAACGTCCAGGCCGCTCATCTCCGCCTGCTCTGGACTCATGTAAGCCGGCGTGCCGACCATATGGCCGTAGCGGGTAAAAAGTGTCTTCTCCGTAAGCTTCTGACTTGTGGCCTTGGCAATGCCGAAATCGATCACCTTGGGCACGGGCTTGCCGTCGTGCAGGGTAACCATAACATTCGTAGGTTTGATATCGCGATGGATAATACCCTTCTGGTGAGCGTGGTGGACAGCGCTGCACACCTGGACAAACAAATCCAGTCGCCTCGCTGTGCTCAGTCTGTTCCTGTCGCAGTATTCGGTGATTGAAACGCCGGTGACCAGTTCCATCACAAAATACGGTCGACCTGTCTCGGTTGCCCCGGCGTCCAGGACCTTGGCGATGTTCGGATGGTCCATCATGGCCAGCGCCTGGCGCTCCGCCTCAAAGCGCGCGATAACCGATTTGGTGTCCATGCCCAATTTGATGATCTTCAGCGCCACTCTTCGGCGGATGGGCCTCTCTTGTTCTGCCATGTATACCACAGCCATGCCGCCCTCGCCTATTTTTTCCAACAGCTTGTAGCGGCCGACAGTCGTACCGGGGGCCTCGACAAGGGAAGAACTGTCAACTCTAGTATCCTCGCCCCATGGTGGAGCTTCGAGAAAATCGTCCTTGGCATCATATACACTGAGTAAATTCTCAATATGGCTCAACAGCTCAGGATCATCTCCGCAGGCTGTCTGAAGGTAAGCGGCTCGCTCTGGGGCCGGCTTGGCAATCGCGGCGTGAAAAATATCCTCTTCGTTGTTGATTTCATCTGCCATATATCTTGATCCAAAGATCCTGTTCCACTCTACAGTGCGACAAAACTACCTCAGATCCCCTCAAAAAAATCCAAGACAGATGAAAAAGCTTCACTCGGGGGGGCGCTCATCGCGTTGTCGATCGATTTCTGCACGAAGCCAGCACCGCGCGTAGATCCAATGTCTCTCAGCGGTGGCATGGGAGATGTTCAGGATCTGGGCGGCTTGCGGTATAGTCAGTCCAGCAAAATATCTCAGTTTTACGAGATCGGCCTTGAGTTTATCCTTTTGAGCGAACCGATCCAGAGCCTCATCTAAGGCAACAAGTTCACAGGCAGCATGCTCGTCGGAGACTAACGAGGCACATTCGTCCATTTCAACGCGCTGTAAGCTGCCTCCACGCTTGATACGGCCTTTTCGACGCGCGCTCTCGACCAAGATCCTTCTCATTGCCTCGGCGGCCGCTTTGAAAAAATGTCCCCTGCTGTTCCAGTTTTGCTCTGCTCCCTCAACCAGACGAAGGTAAGCCTCATGAACAAGGGCGGTCGCCTGAAGTGTCTGGCCGGGCTTCTCCTCAGCCATTTTCTGAGCAGCCAAGACGCGCAGTTGCTCATAAACCAATGGAAGCAGTTCATCCGCAGCCTGGGGATCTCCTCCTTCGATCGAGTTCAGAATCCGCGTGACGTCACTGGTCATTGTCGTTGGCTCCCAACATGGAAGTTGTGTCACAGCATTCTACCTGAAACCTCGCATTGGCTCAAGTATTGTACGGAACGTGATCGAACTTCACGAAGCCTGGGGTAAGCCAGAAGGGGCCGATAGGTGGCGGACAAAACAGCCAGATGCTAGAGCTGCGGACAAGAAATAAAATCCACGCAAAGTCACCTTCTTCCCGAGCCAAACAAAAACACAATTATCGCGTGACAAAGTGTCTGCATTTTGTCTCCACGGACACTGGTTTTGTCCGAAACGAATCCGAATAAATACTGATCCGTGGCTAAGAAGGGCAATTTCGATGGGAAGAAACTGTGGCAGTAGTAATGAACGGGTCAAATAAGAGGGGCCGGCAACTCTGCCAAGCCGCCAGCCCTTGAGCCTTTGTTGCTGTGCAAGTACTTACGGTTTCAGCGCCCGGTTGTAGATACGAACATCGTCAATCATACCAGACCAATAGGTTCCCGGTTGCATCATCTTGCCGGTGCCAATATATAAGCCGTTATCTGAGCCCTCTAGTCCGGCCTGTGTGTCTTCAGCCACCATAACATCATCTACATAGAGTGTTCTATGTGCCCCATCCCAAACGAAACCGATACGGTGCCAATTGCCATCAGTAATGACTGTCTGGGATAGTAAAAGACCTGTGGAACGACCGGTGCTTATTAACTCTGTCATCAGGTTGCCCTGGGCATCCACTTTCAGCCAGTCGGCAGCACCTTGTTGTGATACAATAACTTCTCCTGGTGTCCCACCATTGATCCACGCAAAAACGCTAAACGGTCCACCTGCCGGATTTAGAACCGGGCCGGCGACGGCACAATCATCAATTCCATCCAACTGAAGTGCACCCTCCACTTGTCCGCCAGTCGGTTGCCACGCAGTGCCACCAATGACAAAGGCATCATTCACACCCGCGCTATCGAAGGCAAAGGCACCCTCCGCTTCGTCCAGAGCCCAGTGTGCTATCAATGTGGGATCATCAATAGGCTGCCCCCAGTGGTTCATCAAAAGATCCAGGTCTAAAGCATTTATCGCACCGTCCCCGAAAGGTGGTGCTATATCAACGGCTGGATCATCCTGATCCCAGGATTCAATGAGTCTAAGGAGATCTTTGGTGTCTACGAGGCCGTCGCCATTGAAGTCGACGACGGACCGGGGACGACAGACAGCAAGGCCTCCACCATAGGTCCCAATCCACGCGCTTCCTTGCTCGTCAAAGGCAAGACCGGTTGCTGTGATATGCGGAAGGCCGGAGTTCCACTCGTTGTATACCTGCCAGTTCTCTCCATCGAATCTTGCTACCCCACCGGTTGTGGTATGCGCGCTGCACATCCCCATCCAGAGGTTCTGCTGGGCATCGAGGGCAAGAGAAGTAACCATGTGCCATGTCAGCGGCGAGTTGGATGTATGATATACTGTCCAGTTCTCTCCATCAAACTTCGCCAAGCCCCCGCCGGCCGGAAGATAGTCGTCGCCGTGGCCAACCCATAGGTTCCCCTGCGCATCAAGGAGTAAATCCCAGACATCGTTGGATGTAAGGCTGGAATTTGCCTTGTTGTAAACGGTCCAGTTCTGTCCGTCAAACTTCGCCAGACCACCTGCCTCGGAACCACAAACCGGCTCAACTGTACCAATCCACAGGTTCCCCAGGGCATCAAAGGCAAGATCCCAGACAATGTTATAAGGCAGCCCGGAGTTGTAGCTCTTATACACCGTCCAGTTCTCCCCGTCAAACTGCGCCAATCCACCACCGGTCCCGATCCATAGGTTCCCCTGGTCATCAAAGGCAAGAGCAGCGATAAAGTTAAACGGCAGCCCGGAGTTGGAGGTGTTATACACCGTCCAGTTCTCCCCGTCAAACTTCGCCAAACCACCACGAC
>LJTR01000160.1 GCA_001303465.1 Phycisphaerae bacterium SG8_4 | reverse complement strand
TTGGGTATCGCAATTGTGAGCTCTGGGGTGATATCAAAGTCTACACTTCCCAGTTGAGTTGGTCGCGGCAGTTCCAGAAGAACCTTCCCAACACATGTGCCAGAATCAGGCCGAGGTAGAAGGATAACAACAGGAACAGATACCCCAGGAACCAGTAATCGCGAGAGAACAAGAAGACGCCTGCAAGCGGCATCAGCAGAAAGGGGCCGGGGCAGAATACGACCGCGCCGCAATATCGAATGAATGTGCTGAATATCGAACCGAGAACGAGAAAGGGATTTGCAACGAGAAGAGAGTCAAACACGGCAACTGCCAGGATGATCATTGGAAAGAGGAATGCTCCGAAGCCGCACAACAGCCAGAAAACCGGATGCTTATGTTGCTGGGTGTATCCCACCCAGGCCAGTGCGGGCAACATGGAGTAGGCAAGGCATGCGATGGTCCTGAACGTCTGTCGCAGGATATCTGCCAGCCCCGGAGTAATGCCTGCGGTCTCGGGCGCTCGGATCGCCCCGGCACTGCTGTCCAGTAAGCATTCGTACCAGTACCAACAGACATATAGCATCAAGACAAGCACGGCGATCCAGTGAATAATGAAAAACAGGATCCAGAATACGAGCATAGGCGGAAATATCGTCGTGAAGATCAGCAGAAACCGTATCAGTGCCCTGAGGACTAGCGGTAGTCCAGCGCACAGAAGGATGATCGACAGGCCTTCCTTGTTCAAGGGATACAGAAAGATGTCGATAATCCACGGGAGCCTTCGGTCCTCGACTTCGCGACTTGCGTACCTGGCGAGTCCGCCCTGAAGTTTGCGGAATTGTTCGTAGGCTTCTTCGCTGGAGTCGGCCTGTTCGATCGACTCGCCTTCGGCCTTGGCTTCCTCTGGGACATCGAGAAATGTCAGGCCGGCGAGAGGACTCTTCGGGACCTTTTGAGTCTCATCGCCAGCTGCAACCTCCGGGCTGCCGCTATCGACCCGATTTTCCGGAACCGTGATCACCGTCTTGCATTGCGGACATCTGCCTTTCTTTCCTGCATAGACACTGGGAACGCGTATTTCCTTGCCGCAATTTTGACAATGGAATTTCATCGTACTTAAGACTACTACCACATCTTGGCTCTCAATTCAATTTCCATCATCCGGCGCAGGTTGTCCGAATCTCAAAGAATGCTCACTGACCGTCTGTCAACGCTCGAAACGCAAATGAACAAGTTGGATGCCGTCATAGTACACTACGCTTGAAGTAGCAGTTGTTTTTGGCAAAGAACAGTTTTTCCTTTTATCGTGAAGGACTTTTCAATATAATGGTAACAGGGCCGCTCTGAAAGTGCAGCTCAGCAGGACCGTTGATCGGATGAGTCGGCTGTCACTCGAACCTGGAAGGAAATATTCAAAGAATCGCATTTACCGACGGAACGTGAGTGCCGATATAACACAATCGACAGCCGCTCAATCCGCTGAATGTACGGAGTATTATGAACAAAAGGCTTTTCTTATCTCTGCTGTGCTGTTTGTTTGCCGCAAGTAACGACTATGCGTATGCGCGATCCCCGAGCCGACCGAACGTCCGTAGTTATATCGTTGTCTTGAATGGACCTGCCCTGAGCAGAAGTGCATTCGATGGACGAGGGGAGTCTTTATATAGGGGATTCTCCAACAGGGGCGGGCGAGGCCTCGGGCCCATGATCAGGCGTCGAAGGGACATGGAGGACAGGTTGATTCGTTTTGAGAATCGCCTTAAAGAACAGTCTGCCGACATCAGGCCCCGGCGCCGGTTCACCGGCCTTATCAACGGGCTGTCTCTGGAAATGCCGCGCGGAGTCGCATCGAGAGTCCGATCTATGCCCGATGTCCTGGCGATAGTCCCGAACCGAAGGTACAATTACTCGCTGACAAGGAGCAACGATCTGATGAACGCCCCGACGGCCTGGCAGCTCACCGGCGGTGAGGAACTTGCCGGCCGCGGGATCAAGATCGGCATTATCGACACGGGAATCGATCATACCCACGTCATGTTTGAAGACCAAGGATATCAACGCCCTGAAGGATATCCGCTCGGTGACACGGATTTCACGAACAACAAGATTATCGTTGCGCGCGTCTTCACCAAGGGCGGGGATTCGGCCATCGATTCGACCCCGCGCGACCGCAACGGGCACGGAACGCACGTGGCCTCCTGCGCCGCGGGAAACTTCAATACGCCCTCGCCGTTGGGATCGATGTCAGGTTTTGCGCCCAACGCCTATTTGGGAAACTACAAGGTGTTCACGGGCGAATTCACGACTTTGGAGCAGATCATTGCAGCGCTGGAGGCATGTGTGGAAGACGGTATGGACGTCGTGAATCTCAGCCTCGGCTCCGAAGACTATATTAATTCGCTGCTGGATCCCGAGGCTCTGGCGATCAGAAATGCGATTAGGGCCGGAGTCGTGGTTGTCGCCGCCGCAGGCAACTCGGGCAGACCGGAAACCATCGGAAGCCCGGGGCAGATTCCGGAGGTAATCACGGTCGGGTCATTGACGAACGGCCATACGGGGACAAGTTCGGGCGAACTCGATATAGCGATGATGAACGTCTACTCCGACGGCAAACAAATACTAACCGATGAGCAGGTCGTCTTGGGCCCGGACCCGGAATTCTTCTCATGTCCTCTGCTCGGGCGTTTTCAAATTGTTGACGCCGATCTACTCGACGGCGGTCGTTACGGGGGCGATCAACACGGCCTGGCCTGCGTCAGTCTGCCTGCCGGTTCGGCCCAGGACAAGTGGGTCCTGGTTCAGCGAGGCAGCTGCACATTCACGGAGAAGATTTTCAACGTGGAGGATGCCGGCGGCTGGGGTGCTCTGATCTATAACAACGCTGGCGCTGAGGAGGAGCCGGACGAGCTTATTCGAGGTCCTCTCGTTCCCGGCACGATGTTGCCTTCCTATTTTTCCTCGCGCAACGTCGGACTCACCGTCAAGGAGGCGCTCACCGACGGCGGCGTTGTCGAAGTGGAATTCTATGCCCCCACGCCGTTCGAGAGGAATCAAACGCCGCTCGAACTGAGCACATTCTCTTCCGCAGGCCCTTCCCTGAGCTATGTGATAAAGCCCGAGATATCCGCCATCGGAGAAGGCAGCTATGCCGCGACGCAAAATGATCTGCCCGGCGAGTTCAAGTTTAATTCTATCGACTACACCTCGTTCGATCTGTCGGGTTTTGGCTTCAGCAGCGGGACGAGTTTTTCCTCGCCGAGAGTCGCCGGAGTTGCGGCACTTATCAAACAGGCGAACCCGTCGTGGAAGCCCGAAGACATCAAGTCGGCGATAGTCATCTCGGCACAGCGGCCGCCGGGTTTCACGTCCCTTTCCGGCATGGAGCGGGGAGCCGGACATGTGGATCCGGTCAGGGCCATGGACCTACCTCTGATAGTAACGCCAGCCACGTTGAGCTGGGAAAACGTGCTAATAGACGAAGTGACCGAAGCCCGCAAGAGCTTCCGGTTGAAAAATGTATCGCAGCAGTTTCAATCGGTGTCACTTGCCCTGGAATTACCCATAGAGGGATGCCTGCAGGCTATCGAAATGTTTCCGGATCAAGTGGACCTGGCGCCGTCGGAAAGTATCGAGGTATCGATCAACCTGACGTTCAGCCCTCCGGCCGAACTCGGACAAACAGAGGACATCAGCGGTGATGTGATCCTTGAAATCAACGGCGAGTCGAACCCGCTCCGCGTCCCCGTTTGGGCTCGGATTATGAATGCTCCGCCTGCTCAAGGGGCCATATTGCTGATCGACGACGATAGCGGCGAATCCATCGAAACGCAATACGTCAACGCAGTCAACCGTGCCGGCTATGAGCTGACTTTATGGGATGTGGCCCAACTAGAAGCCTATCCTTCAGTGCTATACATGCAGAAGTTCCAGGCCGTCTCGTGGTTCTTGGCTACTACGTCGCTTTACAACATCACCGACAACATGCTGGAGGTCAACGAGCGAACTCGATTCAACGTAGCACTGACAAAGTACCTGGCCCGGGGTGGCCGGCTGCTGGTCTCGGGCCAGGACTGGAGCGACGACCAGGAGCAGACTCTGTTCGCTCAGCAGGTCCTGCACATCTCTGAATTCACCCACGATCCGTTTGTGCAGTACACTCCCATCGGAGACGTTGACGATTTTGAAGAGACTCTTGTTATCTCCGGAGTGCTTGACAGTCCTATCACCCAGGGAATATCGAGCCTGTCCGCCGATTTCAATGATACATTCGTCAATATGACGGACCTGCTCGTCGTCGATGAAACGGGCATTGCAAAGCCGGCTCTTACAGCCAACCAGAATCCGCTGGATGTGATCGGAATTACCGTCGAGACCGACAGTTATCGTGCTGCGTTCTTCTCGTTCGGTCTCGAACGCATAGATCCCGGCGGGCGTACCCGTGACGGCATGGAAACAATCGTGCGAAACAGTCTCGACTGGCTGATGGGCGGCTCCAGCACTCGCCTGGCCATACGCTCGGTCAAACCTCGCGTGCAAATCGACAATACCGTCGCCCTGAAGGTGACGTTGACAGCCGAAGGAGTCAACTTCCCAGTAGGTCACGATGTTCGTCTCAATGAACGCAGCGTCGAAATAAACTCGATTGATATGACGGGAAATCTGGAAATTCTCATCCCCGCAGGTCTGCCCCGCGGACTTTACGACATCACCCTGAGTTCCCCCGACGGGCAAACCACCACCCTTTTCCAAGCATTCGAAGTCCAAGAGCCAACTTAGACCCGATTCGGTCTCGGCATTGATGCGGGCAATTGGGATTCTGTCACTGCCATTGCGAACCGAGCTTCACATCTGACCGACGTGATCCGGGTCTGACCTCCAGTTTGAGAACCTTGCCCCCTCTAACCTCGCACTCGACCGTAGTATTCATACCCGCGTGGAGTTTGAAAGCGACGTCCCAATTCTTGGGCCAGGCGGGCAAAAGAATAATCTGGCCTCCATTGTCTTGAAGGGCCATCCGCTGCAGAGCAATCATTGCAACACTTCCGTGGTCCTGGTCCGGGACCCAGTCGAAATTGGGGCCCCAGAACGCCGGGAATCGACTTGCCTTGTGCCACGTCGAGAAATTCCCACTCACATATTTCGCCGCCTCGTCGGCGAGCCCCAGGTAGGCGGCCTGAATCGAATCCTGTCTCCACCCGACGGATTCCTTTACGCGCCGGCGGCGCCATGTCTCTAAGCCGACCTCCAGGTTCCCGAACGCCAAACCATACAATCGATAGGGGAACACCGCGTAGAGCTCAGGGTTCTCCGAATTTCTCAAAACGTCGAACTTCTCTGCGGGTAACACAAATCTCTTGCCGTCCTCATCCGTGACCGGCATCGGCGGAAGGTCTCTGAGCATCCTGCGCCATGCTGCCACCTGCGAGCGTCTCACGCCCTCTTCGAGAGCGAGCAATCGCTGCAGAACATGGCGCAATCCTGCAACTTCGGGCGTTGGATTAACACACTGCCACCACGTTTCCAGCGCCTGCGCCGGCTCGAACCGAATCTTGCCGTCGGCGTCCCGATCCCAATGCTCGTCGTAGAAGGTAAGAACTTCCTCGGCTATCGGCAGCACCGTCTCGCTCAGGAATTGCTCATCTTGTTTCATCGCATGGTAATCGAGCATCATCGCCGTGATCTCGATTCCGCCCTGCCACTCCCGCCGGATATACTGATTGATCGTCTCGGGCCCGGGATGTCCCCATCCGTAATCGCAATTGCCGTTGGTGCCCCAGAAGTACATCGTCTCGGGGAAGAAGGCCCCTTTGTGCTGGTAGTATATGGTCGTCTTGTCTTTGCAAAGATCCAGGGCGCTGCTGTACATCGCAAATAAAGGCCCCATCAAATCAAAATCGCCTGCCGCCAGCATCGACCAGTAGGGCAGCCTCGTGTTCTGCCACCAGTACATTGCGCCCCAGCGCCGGTAGTCGCCGTCGAAATGCTCGTCACCGACCTGGGCATCCACCGTAAATATCGAACCGTTGAATTTGATGGGGTAGCCGCCGCGCCCGCCGCACGCGTTGATCCACCTCTGCAGCGCATAGCCCCTCGATACAACATGGGCTTCGTCGCCTGCCTTCGATCCAGACACATGAATCCAGCTTCGATCCCAGAAGCTCTCCCACCATCTCCTGTGCTCAGCCCTCGCGAGTTCGAAATCTTGCGAGTCGACCCGCTCAACCTGCTTTTCCAGAAGCTCCAGCCACTCATCACCGGTCTTGGTCTGCGCCGTCAGCGGATGGATCTCAAGTACGAAACGGTTACGGGTCTCTTGTGATTTCAAAGTCACCCCGTCGACGGCCCTCAGGCCCTCGCCCAACATGGACCCGCCGAAAGTCCTGTGCATCAGCGGGTCCGGATACTTCTGGAGTAATCCGCCCAGGTGCTGATTCTTCAGTGTCACGGGATAACAAGATTTCTCGTTGCGATGATACCACACCACCGAATCGGCTCGGCCGGTCGCGATCGTATCCGGATAGACGATTATCGGATAATCGTTCTTGTCATTGCCGGTGAGCCCTCGTGCACTCACCGCCTCGGCCCCTTTGATCCGCCGCTCGTGTGTCCGCCAGATTTGTAGCTTCGCCTCAAGATCGAATGGCCTCTCGCCTCGGGCCTCGACGAAGATGACGGGCCGATTCGCATCGACCCACACGCGAAGGCGCCTTTCTCGCTCGCCTTCGCCTGCTGTGATTTCTATCTGGCCGCCGCCGAGGTTGAGCTTCTGACGGAAGACCATCCCTTGCTCCCAAAGCCCGGGTGACATTTTTACGCGCACCAATCCCAATTTGAGAAGTCGGGCGTTCTCGCTCCACGAATCCGTCTTGCTTATGTAGAATACCAGTTCGCCTGCCGGGTCGACCCAGAGGTTCAGCCCAATGTCACCGTTTCCGATCGGCATCGAGCCGGATGAGTCCTCGCTGGGAGCCTCCCAGACAACGTCGTACTGACTGACGGATTGGGCCACTGCAAATGACGAGACTGCCAGTGACAAAGCGATCAGAATCGACCACTTGCCCGGCATTGATTCTCGCAGCAGTACGAACTGCGTGACGTTCTTGCAGCGTCGACTGTCGGTAAACTCTGATTGTGTCATTTTCCATCCTCAAAGGTTTTGGTCTACAACTTTGCTTGTCGGGGTGCCTCACCGGCAAAGCAGATCACCCTGGAGTCGAGGGTCGCCAGATAGAGTCGGCCGTGAGCTGCCGACAGGCCGTCGAAGGCCGGCGGCGACGATAGTGGAAGCGATTTCACCAGCGAGCCGTCACTTGCCGAAAAGACCTGCAGCAGCGCGCCTTTGCGCCCCTCAAAGGCGGCCATCGGGTCCTCGGGATCAACCGCGTCGGGCAGTCCGGCCGCGAACAGATAGTCACCGGCGAGGACCATGGCCCGGATCCGAAGCCCAATCATCTTCTGCCACTTCGCCGGATGCTGGCGCATATAGCCGATGCCCTTCTCGACGCCGCGTCCGCCCCGGCGATGCTTGTCGCTGTACGCCTCTTTGGGCAGCCAGTCGATGGCTCTGGGTTTCTTGGCCTTGTCCTGAAGAATCGGTTCGTTATCGACATCGTCGGCAAACAAGAGATAACCCTGATCGCCCGGAATGAACAGAGGACTCCACTGGTCGCGCCGATAGAAATACTTCACCGCGTACGTGTTGCTCTCGTCGAATACGACGAGCTGGCCGCTCTTGGGCGCATGCTGGGAGAAGTAGAACCCGGGCCACCGCCTGCCGTACATCCAGTATAGCCGGTCGAAGCCGGTGTCGTCTAAAAAGCCGCCCGTGGCGACGAGGTGGTTGGCACCCATGTCCAACTCTCCGAGCGAGCTTTCCTGAGTCGTTTCGAGGCGGTTCAGTTTCGCGTCGTACTTGATCCGCTGCATGTACAGGTCCCTGCCGTCGCTGACGATCAGGTCCGGCAGTGCACCTTCGGTGGCAAATGGTGCCCCCGTGTCTCGGTTGATGTCGGGCCAGGGACCTTCCAGGACATGTGAGTAAAGCACGCGACCTGTCTTTGCGTCCAGTCCGTAGACGATCATGCCGCCGTCGAGGAAGGATGAGCGGCCCGCCGCGAAGTAGACGACGCCATCTTGCACGAGCACGCTGCCCTGGACGGGCCAGAGAGATTCGAGCTGCCCATACGACATTATCCGCCTATCTACCGGAGCAGCGCCGAAGCGCCACACCAGCGCACCGTCGCCGGCGCGAAGGCAATACACCGAGCCGTCCCGGCAGCCGAACAGAACGAGCCCGTCGCAGACAGTCGGCGTCGAGTCGATCCGGCCGCCGGCAGTGAAGCTCCAGATGTCACGTCCGTCGGTTGCGCTTAGACAGCGAACGCGGTGTACATCCTTCTCGGCAAACCAGAGCCGATCACCGACAATCACCGGCTGCGAACCACCGCAGGTCAGTTGGATCTGCCATCGTTTTTTCAGCTCGGCGGGCACAAGCATCTTGGTGGCGCCGCTTCGCAATCCGTCGCGCCTGTACATGGGCCAATCATCATCAGTTTTGAGTTTTGAGTTCTGAGTCTTGAGTTTGCCGTAGGCGCTGCCGCGCTGTAGATTGGCGTGTGTTGCAGGTTTCAGCGTATCGGCGGGCTCGGCGGACATCGCCATATAGCCGAATACTTTCACGCCGGGATAGCAGAAGCATTGATCGGGCGGGACATAAAGCAGGCCGTTCGCCGGCGTGGCGCCCGTGAAGCATGGGGCACGAAGCCAGTCGTTGCGCATGTGATCGTCTCCCTCGAGATCCACGAACTCTGCTCCGCGCTTGGGCCAGATCAGGTAGCGCTCGGTCGCCTTGCTGCGGTGACATCGGTAGTGGTGGCCCGGCGAGATCAGCTTTCCTATCTCCAGCGTCTTGTCGACCTCGCCTGTGCGAAGGTCGTATCCCTCCAGTGAGCCGCCGCACCATACTGTCCCGCGCGCAACGAAAAGGTCGGCCGGCTGCGTACAAGCGCCCGCCTGGCCCCTGTGGCCCTTGCGTTGCCAGAGAGGTTGCCCTTCCTCCAGAGAAAGTGCCGTCAGGTAGAAGCCTCGCTGCGGTTTCCTCTTGCCCTTAGCCTGCTTGTTAGATGCCGTCGGCTCGGGTCCGTGCCCATGGAAGAGGACCACACCGTCGGTCAGGACCAACGTGCTGACCGCGCCTAATGTCGAGCCGATCATGTTGGGGGCTCGCCAGATCTCGTCGCCTGTCTTTGTGTTGAAACAGACGAGTTGCTCAAGGTTGTGATAAACAAGCCGGCCGGCCAGGGCACTCAACGCATACGGCATCACCCGGACGTCTTCCTTGCGCCACAGTTGTTTGCCCGTCCTCACATCGATGGCTGCAAGTGTATCGTTCAGTGACTCTTTGCCCATTCGAGCCGTGGCCCCTATCGACCGGCCCTTTGTGATCTTCACGATCAAAACGCCGTCGGAAAGTATCATCTCATCGGTGCCCTTCGTGCCCTCGAGG
>LJTR01000159.1 GCA_001303465.1 Phycisphaerae bacterium SG8_4 | reverse complement strand
AACCTGTCATCGACAACGGCCGAGGTCTGTCCGGCGATCCACAGATTGCCAGGATTGAGGACGTATGGGTAATGTTCTATTTTGGGTGTGGGTGGAAACCGAAGGCGTTCGACACCTTTGCGTGTTCTTACGATCTGGTGCACTGGACCAGGTGGCAGGGCCCTCACCTGATCGAACCATCCGAACCCTGGGACCAGACGTATGCTCACAAGCCCTGGGTTGTCAAAAAGGACGGCATCGTATATCACTATTATTGCGCCGTGGGCGACCAGGGCCGAGTGATCGCACTGGCTACATCAGAAGATCTTCGCAAGTAGGCTCTCTGATGAAGCAGCCGACATGTTTCTGCCCACTTGCGATTCTCAGCCAAAGAGAGCTGGCGAGCCTATCTTCCTCCGGACTCCTTGCCTCCAATCAACCGAAAGATCCTGTAGTTGGCCGACAACTCGGGTACTGATCCATTCTCCATCCGGTCCCAGACCTCATTGTCGAAGACTCGCCGGTCATTGCACAACGTCACGTGGCCGTCTTTGAAGAGTGCGTTCACCGCATGATTCTTCTGTCTTTTATGGCTGATCTGATGCTTGTGCCGGATCAAGTCGGTCATGTAGGGGATGTGAGGGTCGAGCGCATCGATAGTCCCGGCCGTCTCGTCGGGCATCCCGGTCTCGCTGTTCTTCGGAGTCCTCGGGTCAATGGGAAGGTACGTATAGCCCATCCGCACCCACTGGTTGTGCCCCTGTCCGTCCGTGGCGTTGTACTTCTGCGGCAGCGTGCCCCATGGCCTCGGGTTATTGTAGGACTCAAACCTGTAGAGGCGGTTCAAGTTGGAAGGACAGTAGAAGACCTTCGGACCTGCTATGTATTTGTTCTCGTACAAGACGGCGAGTTTCATGGCAAGCGGCTTGCCGCTGGCATCGACATAAGGACTGTCGCTCCTGTACAAGGCGTAAGAGTGAATGAGCAAATAGGGATTGGTCCTCGTATTGCTGGAGTTATAGACGGGCATGCGATTTTCGTTCTGCCAAGCGTAAGCTGCCACAGCTGCGCCGACCTGTTTGACCTGACTGGAACAGACGGCCCGTTTGGCCGCCTCGCGGACCCGGCTCAATGTAGGCATGAGGATTCCCATCAGCACCGCAATGATCGCGATGACCACTAGCAACTCGATCAACGTGAAACCGGTTTCTCGTCTTTTCATATACCCTTCAGGGTGGCAAATTCCCGCGAGTAAGATCATACACTGTTACTGCAAAGCTACTTACCCGCCAAAAACGGGAATTCTCGATCGGAAGCACTATAACCGAATCTGAATGCTCCGGTTCGACCGGGATTCCCTTCGGCAGTCACGATATTTAATGTGTTCATAGTCTATTCCAGAGTCGATTGAAACTCATATTTGCCCGAACCAACCTCGAAGATAGCACGTCCGATTCCTCCTCTTGTCCGGCGTGCCGGTTCCGCTCGCAAGAAGGTGACTCCGGGCACCTGCGCGGCTGGGCGGCCTCCTTCGGTCACAGTCCCCGCTTTGTCTGCCGGCACGTGCACCTCTGCGCTGGTGTTAGCAGGCACGTCAATGTGCAAATGGAAATGTCCGTTCTGTATTCGCCATCGACTCTCGATCCGACCGTAGATGCTGTCGAAGTGCCCCGAGGCCGACGTCAGATCTCCCACGGGTTCGGGCCTGAGCACTACGTGTTTGAACCCCACCGAATCAGAGCTCTGGCGAATACCGAGTATGGAGTTCTGAAACCACTCCTGGATGTGTCCGAACATGCAGTGGTTCATTGATGAGCCCGGCTTGTCCCATCTTTCAGAAAGTGTCTTGAAGCCCAGCTTGAGCATATGGCCGTAGCCCGGCGCGTCCGTGCGATTGATAATTCGATAAACCACGTCTGAGCATCCGGCGTCCGCCAGCGCCTGGACAAGCATGCGGAAGCAGACTTCGCCGGTGCTCTGGCGGTACTGTGCTTCTTCGAGTTGCGCAACCAGATTGGCCAGCACCTCTTGACGGTCATCCCGGGGCACCAGGTCGAAATACAGAGCTGTGGCCAGAGCCGCCTGAGATCCCGTGGCAACGCAATGTTCAGCCGGTTTATAATAGGCCTCGATGAAGTCACGCCGAACCTGCTCGGCAAGCTCACCAAACTGCGAGGCATCCTCATCTTTGCCCATTCTCTCGGCGACGGCTTTCAGGATTCTGGCGTTGTCAAAGAGAAATGCTGTAGCGGGCAATTCGCCGGGTGTGAGCTGAGATGCTCCCCGATGCCCATGCTCGGCCGTCCAATCATACCAATCGCCCAGCCCGGCCTTGACCAGTCCCTCTTTATTGCGCGTGGAGGCGAGATATCGCACGTATCGCTTCATCGTCTCATACTGCTGCTGCTCGGTGACACGATCTCCATACCATCTGTAAAGCAGATTCGGCAATTGAACGCAGGCACTGCCCCATTCGGGCGACTCGAAAAAGCCCCCGCTGAATCGCGTGTATTCCGGCGCGATGTCGGGAACCAGGCCGTTGTCCAGTTGCGATTCGGTCGTATCGCGGCAGATCTTTCTGTAGAGGTTCAGAGCGTCACGGTGATAGAGGATCGACGGACCCATCAGGTGCGCAACTTCGAGCCAGCCCAGTTTCTCGCGGTGAGGGCAGTCGGTCAGCACGCTCTGCAAATTGCTGCGCACCGAGCGGCCGATCATGGCATTGATGTCATTGAGCAGCGCATTCGAACACTCGAAGCTGCCGACTGGCGGCGCTGAGCTTGTGATAAATTCACTGCCCGCCCCCAACAGCACAGGTAGCCTTCCTTCGCCGTCTGCATTCTCCGGCCGCACCACGCCTGATATATACAGGTACTGGAAGCTGAAGTACGTGAAACGCGGTCGGAAAACCTCGTCGCCATCGCCCTTTAGTGTGAACGTATAGGTATGGCCTTTGTTCTGCAGCCAGGGCTGACCGCGCTTCTCGGCGCACGTGACTAGAATCTGGCTGCCCGAAGGACCTCTGGCCTCTATCACCGGTCGGGCAGACAGATTTATTCCGCAATCGACTTCGTACCGGCCGTCGTTGAGACTCTCGATCGACACAGCCGGCAGGTAGTCGGCCACCTTTGTTGGCGGTGCATATTGGGCTGCGAGTTTGCCGCCCGGCCCTTGGCATATTCTGGCCTGGCTCCAGGCCTTGTCGTCAAATCCGGGCCCGTCCCAGCCCGGCTGCTCGCGCTGCGCGTCGTAATCCTCTCCTCCAAAGATACATGTGAAAGTAATCGGGCCCGGCGCGTATTTCCAAGTTTCATCCGAGGCGATCACATCCGTCGAACCATCAGACAAGAGCACCTCAATCTGGCAAATCAACTTGGGCGCACCGAAGGTGCCCTTGAACTTCGTATAGCGTCCGCCGGGCACGTTGTACATGCCGTTGCCGAGCATAACTGCGATTACGTTCTCGCCCGGATTCAGCATACTCGTTACGTCGTAAGAGCTGTACAGGCATCTCCTATGATAATTCGTCCAGCCAGGGTCCATCTCGTTATCGCCTACCCGGCGGCCGTTTATCCTCAGCTCGTATTGTCCCAGGCCGCAGATGTGAATGACAGCCTGCTCTGCGGGCTTTTGGAGTCGGACGGATTTGCGAAACACCGGCAGTGGATCCTCGTCGGTTCGATCGGCCGTAATCCATTTTGCCTGCCAGTCGTTGCCTGAGAGCAATCCTGTGACAAACGTGGCCGGCTCGCTCCAGTTTGTCACTCTACCGCTCTTGTCCCATGCACGGACCGCCCAGTAGTAGCGGCGCGACGACTGCAGGGGCCGGCCACCGTAGACGATCGCGTATGATTGGTCGGAGCTGACTCGACCGGTATCCCACAGATCGGCCGTGCCTGCCATCAGGAGTCTGAGGCTGGATGCCACTCGAATCTGATACGCCGATTGAATCACGCCGCGACGCGCAGACTGCAGGCGCCATTCGAGACTGGGATCGGCACTATCAACCCCGACGGGATCAACACGGTGCTCACAGCGAAGTCCGGCGATCGTAAAGTCATCGATTGCCAGGACGGTTCCGCCATATCCGAGACTGGCGAAGCCCATCCCTGCAAATAGCAGAATTATTCTAAGCATCCTAATCATTCCACTTCTCCTCTATTCTGTCCACCGCTATGTACTCGGTTTGCCGGTTTTGGTTTGAGAACTCAGTTCAGCGTATTTATGCCCTTCAGGGTAGTAAGTTCCCGCGAGCAAAACCATAACCTAATTATTGCAAAGTCGCTTACCCACGTAAGAGCGGGAATTCTCAACCGGGAGCACTATATGTTTTTGCCGGGCTTACTGTAGTCGACAAACACGGTCGGATCGGTGCCATTGAGCCATTCCTCGACATTCGTATAGCCGTCCTCGTCGACGTCCTGGGGACCGTCTGAAGGATCCTTTCGGTCCAGGCCGAACTTCTCTTCCCATGCGTCCGGCATACCGTCATGGTCGCAGTCCACTGGAGCCGGTTGTGAATTGTACTGCGGCCAGCCACCGACATCAGACGGGATATCAATGATTCCATTCTTGTAGGTGGGCTTGCCCGTGCGGACTATTCTCACGATGCGCTCGTCAACAGGATCTCGCCTGGGCAGAATAGCTCCGGCTTTGGCCAGGACGAGTTCGTAGGCCTCCTGCGCACTCTGCTGGGTAATAGGAAGCGCCGGAGCCGGCGCCGACGCCCGCACTTTCTTGGTAAGGGCCCTGATTTCAGCCTCTGTCTCCACGTCATCGAATTGCACACCGCCTGCCCAGTTGTCGGAAGTTATCTGTGGACTGCCCTCGACGAAATTGCCCGCTACGTACCACTTGCCGTCGCGCTGGGCTTCACTGTGCATGTCGAGGTGTTGCGGTCTGCAGATGCGGTAGCGGCTGGCGCCTTCGTTGACGGCCGGGCCCGGCTTGTAATAGTTGGCGATGATGTTCACCATGGAGCTGGCGTCACCTCCATCCACCGTGCGATGCCGCCAGTTGAACAGGACATTGTTGCGGAAGTCGAAGTGGTCCCCCCAGCCTATACTGGGATTTCTGCCTGTGTTGCATGCGAAAAGGTTGTGGTGGAACGAACAGTTCCTGCCGCCCCAGGTCGCGCCGAAGGCGTGATTGTTCAGATCGAGCGCCTCACTGGAGATGCACCACTGAATCGTGATGTTCTCGGCCGGCATCTTCTTATCCGAGCCATCCGGCATCTGCTTCATATGGCGATAGAGGGACAGATTTTCATCCAATCCCCAACTTGCAGAACAGTGGTCCACAATTATGTTGCCCACCGGGTAGCCGCCCAGCGCATCGTTGCGGTCCTTGATATTGCCCCGCCGGAAACGCAGATAACGCAGCACCACATCGTGTGTATTGATCTCAGTTGTCTGCCCTCGTATGCAGATGCCGTCCCCGGGTGCCGTCTGGCCGGCGATGGTGATATATGGCTCTGAGATTGTCAGCAGCTTATCCAGAGTGATAATGCCTGAGACACCGAAGACAACGATACGGGGTCCTTCTGCCTCAATCGCCTCCCGCAGGCTTCCCGGGCCGCCATCATTTAGGTTGGTCACTTCGAGGACTCTGCCGCCGCGGCCGCCCTGTGTGAAGGCACCGGCGCCTTCGGCACCGGGGAATGCTGGAATCGCAGCCTTTTCCAGGATGCCCGCATCGGCACCGGCAGCTAGTGGCAGGCCAGAAGCAAACATGACGGCGAGAAGGACAACATGAAGGCATTGCGAGTGGCGGATTGTGTCATCACAGGCCAGGCAGGACGAAGATTCTCGAACCTTGGCTGTTCGATTTTCTTGTGTGCCTGCGGGCAGTCTCATCATCTTGCGCTCTCCTTATAGTATGAAAAACCACACGGACATTCAGACCATTGAAGATTGTACTCGAATCTGTTGAAATCACAAGGATTCAGGTTAGACTGTATGAATCGAGTGACGCTGTGGGGAATTCCATGGAAAGGACGACAGCGTGATGTAGCCGGAACTGAAAAACTGCGCGATCACTGGATGTGCAGGATTGACTGAGTAGATCTACGGAGCTAGAGAAGATGGAGAATGCACCAACTACGCTGATGAACAGGTTCACCTTGCTGCTTCTGTTGCTATGTTGCGGTACGACGGTAAGTGCGGCTCAGACAACGTTGCGTCTGGCAATCATAGGTGACTCCACTGTTTGTGAATACCCGCCTGAACATGCCTGCCGCGGCTGGGGCCAATACATCCAGCACTATTTCGAGGACACGGTTCAGGTGACCAATCTAGCCAGAAGCGGCAGGAGCACCAAAACATTCATCAATGAGGGCCTGTGGGCCAGGACGCTTCAGACAAAACCCAACATTGTGCTGATTCAGTTCGGCCATAATGATTCACACGCTCCGGACAGGCCGGAATCGACGGATGCCGCCACGGATTTCAGGGACTATCTAAGGCAGTATATCGACCAGGCTCGGGCTGCAGGCGCAACGCCCATCCTTGTTACGCCAGTGCAGCGTCGGACCTACATTTCGAATGGCAGGCTGAATAACAGTCTGCTGCCGTATGCAGATGCAATGAAGGCGGTCGCGGCCGAGAAGAAGATAGACGTTATTGACCTAAACGCCTCGAGCGGCAGGCTCTATGAGCAGCTAGGGTCTTCCGCTAACGATGTAGTGGCAAATGCGCCGAAGGATCGCACACACTTCAACGAGCAGGGCGCCCGCATGATGGCGCATCTGGTCATGCAGGAATTGACGCAGATTGAATCGGCTCTTGCGAAGGAACTGCTGCCGGCCGGGCCGCTGGCTCGCGGCAGGATAGCCTCCAAGCCGCTTTTTTGCGATCCGGTTCACGACGGAGCGGCCGATCCTGTACTCTGTTGGAATCGCGCTGAGCGCAGGTGGTTTATGTTCTATACGAACCGCCGGGCGAATGTGCCCGAAGCGGCCGGCGTGACATGGGTACACGGCACAAAGATCGGTATCGCGGTCTCTTCGGATGGCGGCGCCACCTGGAAATATAGAGGTACCGCCAACATCGACTACGGCCAGAGGGAGTACAGCTACTGGGCGCCGGAGGTGATTGAGCACGAAGGGACCTATCATATGTACCTGACCTTCGTGCCGGGAATCTTTGCCGACTGGTCGCATCCACGCGATATCATTCATCTGACAAGCAGGGACCTGCTGGACTGGCAATTCGAATCGGTGTTGGAGCTTTCCTCTGACAGAGTTATAGATGCCTGTGTAATTCGGCTGCCGAACGGTACCTGGCGGATGTGGTACAACAACGAGGTCGATCGCAAATCAATCTACTGCGCCGACAGCCCCGACCTGTACAAGTGGCAGGACCGTGGCAAGGCAATGGGCGAACGTCCGGGTGAGGGGCCGAAGGTCTTTCGCTGGCAGAACCGATACTGGATGATCGTCGATGTCTGGAATGGGCTTGGAGTCTATCATTCTGATGACTGTCTGACGTGGACTCGACAGATCAAGAACTTACTCGAAGAACCTGGAAAAGGTCCAGATGACAAGGTCAAAGGAGGCCATCCGGACGTGGTTGTAAGCGGTGACCGCGCCTATCTGTTCTACTTCACCCATCCGGGCAGGCGAAGTGACAATCAAGGCAGCGGTCCTTATGACCAACGGCGCAGCTCGATTCAGGTTGTCGAGCTCGAATACACGAACGGCCAGATAACCTGTGACCGCGACAAACCAACATACATCCGGCTATTAGCGACTGCCGGATCAACGCACTCACCTTGATCAATGGAGGCGTAAGGCAATGGGAACCATGAGTGAATTTGAGAGAATCGGGCTGGTAGTTCTACTTCTTTTCGCAGCGCTTGTCTGGGCACCTCATCCGGCCCGCGGCCTGGACTATGCAATCGGGGCCGATCTTTCCTTCCTCAAGCAGGCGGAGGATCGAGGGACTCAGTTCAAAGACAACGACGAGGTGAAATCCGGCCTGCAGATATTCCGGGACCATGGTTACAACTGGATTCGCCTCAGGCTGTTTCACACTCCGACGCGACTGCCTAACGATCTTGAGTATACCATCGCCCTTGCGAAGGAGGCGAAGAAGCTCGGATTCAAATTCCTGCTGAACTACCACTACTCCGACACGTGGGCTGATCCGGGCAAGCAGTACATCCCCAAGGCGTGGGAGGGGATGTCGCACGATGAACTTGTGGATGCCGTTTTCGAGTATACGCGGGACACTATTATTGCCTTCAAGGACGCCGGCGTCATGCCTCAGATGGTCCAACCGGGAAATGAAATCATCAACGGTATGCTCTGGCCGGACGGCAAGCTGCCGGGTAACTGGGACAATTTGGCCGAGCTTCTAAAGGCCGGGATTGACGGTGTCGATGCAGGTCGAGGCAGTACCGACCGCCCTCTGATTATGATCCATATCGACCAGGGCGGCAATAAGAAGAGAACCAAGACCTTCTTCGACAAATGGAACTCGTACGGTATCGCTTATGATATCATCGGCCAATCGTACTATCCGTGGTGGCACGGCACATTGCTCGATCTCCGCGAGAACCTGATCTTCATGGCCAACGAATACCAGAAGGACATCATAATGGTGGAGGTGGCCTACAATTGTGAGCCGGCCGAGTACAGAAAGAGGCCGGCGCCCTTTCCCGAGACTCCAGAAGGGCAGAGGCAGTTTTTGGATGAGGTGCATCGGTTGGTCCTGAGCACTCCTCACAACAGAGGCAAAGGCGTCTTCTGGTGGGAGCCGGCAACGGGCCGCGGCGGCCGCAGGACGATGTTCGACAGAGACGGAAACGCCATGCCTGTTATTACAGTGTTCGACAAGTTTACGAGAAGGTGACTCATGGGCTCATCTTTGTTCGCGTCCGACAGGGCCTACAGATGCAGAAGGGAAACACAATGAAGACCGTAAATCGAACAACTTTCGCTATCTTTCTCGCAGGCCTTTGGGCTGGGGCCTCAGTCGCGATAGGGGCAGACGCATCTCCGGCAACCGGTCGAAAGGTCATCAACTTCAACCGCGATTGGAAGTTTGCGAAAGGTGATCTGCAGGCGGCTGAGACATTGGAGTTTGATGATTCTTCATGGACGGAGGTTCGCTTGCCGCACGACTGGGCTATCGCCGGACCGTTCAATCCTGCCGAGAACGGCTATGCCGGGAAACTGCCATGGAAAGGGGTTGGCTGGTACAGAAAGACGTTCACGCTCGACGATTCTGGAGGCAACCGGCGAGTCTACTTTGATTTCGATGGAGTCATGGCCTTTCCGAAGGTCTATATCAACGGCGAATTGGCGGGCCAGTGGGATTATGGCTATATGTCTTTTCGCGTCGATGCCACAGACCACATCAGGACAGGCAGGAACGTCATCGCGGTCCGTGCTGATACTACACGTCACGGAACTCGATGGTATCCCGGCGCCGGTATCTATCGCAAAGTAGTGATGACGATCTGCGAGGCGGTCCACATTTCTCACTGGGCAACTTTCATCACAACGCCGGAAG
>LJTR01000158.1 GCA_001303465.1 Phycisphaerae bacterium SG8_4 | reverse complement strand
TGAATCCCAACTGCAAACGGGATTCTTCGGGAGACATGGTGCTCCTGTTCGAGGCCGAAGCCGGCTGGAATCAGCACGGTGGGCCCGAGTTATTCACTTTCGATAACCACGATCCGAGGGGCGGCTGCGTTGTCCTTAAAGACCGCACAGTGAAGTTCATCCGCACCGAGGAGAAACTGAGGCAGCTTCGTTGGGAGTAAAGGGTGGCTGAGGAAGGAGTCAAAACTGCTCGGGCTGTTGCGGTTCAGGTGCTCAACAGGTGTGATCCCGAGAGGAATTACGCCGGACCGATATTGGACAAGCTGCTGGGCAAGACCGAGCGGAGGCAGCGGGCGACTGACCTTGTGTTTGGAACGCTGCGGAATCGCCGGGCCATCGATATGGTGATAGCGACGTTTTCCGGCCGGCCCGTCCAGAGGATATCGAGTCCGCTGCTCAACATCATTCGTGTCGGCGTTTATGAACTTATCTACGCCCCCGCGACAGAGGAGTATGCGATTGTCAGCGAGGCGGTCGAGTACACTAAGGCCGTCGCGGGCAAGAAGCAGGCCGGCTTCGTGAACGCTGTCCTGAGGCAGGTTCTGAGGCACATAAGCAATCGCCAGATTCCGTTGGAGCGGGCAGACGGCCGACGTACACTTCCACAGGCATTCACGATCGGATGCGAATTCGACACCGATTTTCTGCCCGATCGCGCAGCTTATCCGGATGACTATCTCAGTACGGTCTTCTCACTGCCTGGATGGCTGGTTGCGGACTGGCTCGGCGAGTTTGGCCAAGAACGGACCCGGCAAATCTGCGCTGCATCCAATCGCCGGCCTAGCATCTACATCAGGCCCAATCTGCTCAAGACAACGACTCAGAAGTTGGCCGACAAGCTCGCTGCAGAAGATGTCCAGACCGAGATAATCGAAGGGACAATGATAAAACTCAAGAGCCCGAAGGCGGTGAGCAGACTCCCCGGTTTTGCCGAGGGCGAATTCACGATTCAGGATATTACGGCCTCGCAACCGGTTCGGCTTTTGAATCCGCACTCTGACTGGACAATACTCGATCTGTGTGCGGCCCCCGGTGCCAAAACGACCCAGTTGGCCGAGGCTACAGGCGATGCGGCGAAGATCTTCGCAACTGATATCGATAGTAACCGGCTCCGTTTGGTCCGAGAAAACACCACCCGGCTCGGCATCAGAAGCATCCAGACTGCACCCTGCGAGAAAATGGTCAATTCTCAGTTCTCAATTTCCAATTCAGAATTCGACGCCGTTCTCCTGGATGTACCCTGTTCAAACACCGGCGTGCTGGCCAGACGAGTCGAAGCTCGCTACCGCGTTAACCCGAAGGCGGTGGGGGCTCTGGCCAAGATACAAGGCGATTTGCTCAGAACCGCCGCCGAGATGGTAAAGTCGCAGGGCAAGATCTGCTACAGCACGTGCAGCATTCAAAAGTGCGAGAACAGTGGGCTTGTCCGTGATTTTCTGGTCGAGAATAAGGTATTCGAACTCGAATTTGAAAAGATCATCCTGCCTTTGGCAGAAGGCGCCGACCGCGATGGGGGCTATATGGCGATCCTCGCCAAAAAATGAGGGTCGTGGGCAACGACGAGAAAACTCTTACCTTTGTGTCCATAACCTGATATGATTGTGGACAAGAAATAGAAGGTTTGCCGGCAGGGGCCTGCAAAATACGCAGTATGTATCGGTAGTAATTCGGTATGGGATTTCTTGATGAGTAAACTCCTGGAGAAAGTCAACAGTCCGGCAGATATCAAGAAGCTGTCTGTGCTGGAGCTCAAGACGCTGGCCGAGGAAGTACGCCAGTTCATACTCGAGTCGGTCAGCAAGACCGGCGGGCATCTGGCCAGCAACCTCGGCGTGGTGGAATTGACGCTGGCACTTCACTACGTATTTGATTTTCAACATGACAAGCTGCTCTGGGATGTCGGGCATCAATGCTATACCCACAAGATCGTTACGGGCAGAAAGGACAAGTTCGAAAAACTCCGCCATGTCGGCGGGATAAGCGGTTTTCCCAGCCCTGCGGAAAGCCCGTACGATCAGTTTTCCGTCGGGCACGCGGGAACCTCGATAGCCACCGCAATCGGAATGGCGCTCGCAGAGGAATTGGCGGGCAAAGACAAGAAACGCCGTGCTAACAAGATCGTGACGATGATCGGCGATGCCAGTATTGTTAATGGCACTTCCTTCGAGGCCCTCAACAATCTCGGGCTGGTTAAGCGGCAAATGCTGATCGTGCTCAATGACAACTCGATGGCGATTAACAAGACGGTCGGAGCGATGGCGAAATACTTCGCAAAGGTCAGGCTGAGCCACACTTACGAGGGTCTGCGCAAGACTACCAGAAACATCCTCGAGCACATGCCGGTTATCGGCAAAAGTGTAGAAGAGACGATCGAGCGGACCAAGAAGGGCATTAGAATGGCCCTGCCGGCCAGTCAGATGTTCGAGAGTCTGCACATACCATACTTCGGCCCCGTTGACGGGCACGATATCGGCTCGCTGATTCAATTATTCGAGGCGTCGGCCGAGCTGAACCACCCGGCGATCCTGCACGTCTACACCAAGAAGGGCAAAGGATTTCGCCCGGCCGATCAAGGTCCGAGCACGTTTCATTCCACAGGTCCTTTCAAGATCAACGGGGACACGGTTGAAAAGTCTGCCGCACCAGGCAAGCGCAATTTTACGACCGCATTCGGCGAACATCTGACTGAGCTTGCCGAAAAGGACAGAAGAATTGTCGCCATAACCTCGGCGATGTGCGACGGCACGGGGTTGATGGAGTTCAGCAAGAAGTTTCCCGGACGCTTTTATGATGTTGGCATCGCCGAAAGCGCGGCGGTTGATATTGCAGCCGGCATGGCCCGGCAGGGGGCCAAGCCAGTGGTCTGCATTTATTCGACCTTCCTTCAGCGCAGTTTCGACCAGATATTTCAGGAGGTGGCTCTGCAGAATCTCGGTGTCGTTTTCTGCATCGACCGCGCCGGATTCGTCGGCTCCGACGGCCCGACTCACCACGGGCTTATGGACATCGGCTTTATGCGGATGATGCCGAACATCGTTCTGACAGCGCCGGCCAACGAAATTGAGACGCAGTTGGCTCTTAAGTTTGCTCTGGCTGCCGATAAGCCGGTTGTAATCAGGTATCCGAAAGACGCCGTGCCGTCGGAGGAGTTCTTCCGTGCCGCGTGCGCCAAGCCGTTCGAGTTGGCCAAGAGCGTGACAGTCAAGAAATCGAAAGGCTCTGCCGTGGCGATCGTCAGCTACGGTGCCGTCCTGACAGAGGCGATGAAAGCCGCGGCGCTGCTGACTGAGAAGAAGGTTCCGGTTGATGTGATCAACGCGCGGTTTGCCGCTCCGGTTGACGAGAAAATCGGTACCCTGCTGAGGCGCGGAAAAAGAATAGTCACCGTAGAAGACCATGCCGTCGCATGTGGTTTCGGCTCGGCGGTGCTCGAAATGGCCGCCGCCAAAGGTTGTTCGCCAAAGAACGTGCGTGTGCTTGGCGCACCGAGGAGATTTATAGGACACAATTCACGCGATGCTCAATTTATGGAAGCGGGCGTAGATGCCGATAGCATAGCTGAGACGGTAAGAAAGATGTTGAAAGCATGAACCTACGATGCGAGAGACGAAATCTCTACCTAAACTGGTGATTTTCGGCGATGCAGAGAAGCAGGGTGTCAGTGGTGCGATTGAGGAATTTGTGAGCTTTGCCAGAGGCAAGGCTCAAGTCTTGGCCAGCTACAGCATCGAGGATGTAAAGGAGGCTGGTCCCAAGCCCGAGATACTGAAAGAGTGCGATTTCGCGATTGTCTTCGGAGGTGACGGGAGCATCATCTCGACAGCGCGCAACTTGAGCAGGACGTCGATCCCCTTGATCGGCGTCAACGTTGGCAAACTTGGCTTTTTGGCGGAATTCAGCGTTGGCGAGCTGAAAGATTTCTTTCCTTCGCTGGTCACCGAGACTGTCCCCACATACAGGCGCATGATGCTCAGATGCCGGGTCTTCGGCGGCAGCGGCCGGGGCAATCCGGCCGAAAGATTCTGCTCGGCTGCCATCAATGATGTTTTCGTTGCTGCCGGGCCGCCTTTCAGGGCGATTGAGCTTCAGATTCTGGTCGATGGCCAGCCCCTGGCCGGCTGCGTCAGTGACGGACTGATAATTTCCACCCCGACCGGTTCAACGGCCTATAATCTCTCGGCAGGCGGGCCGATACTCTCGCCGAAGATCGAGGCGATGGTAATTACGCCGATTTGTCCTCATTCGCTGAGCTTCAGGCCCATCGTCATAAACGCCGAGAGCACCATAGAAGTGGTCGGTATACGCGTCAATGAAGGCACGACAGTTTCCATCGACGGCCAGGTTTCTTTGAACCTATCGAGCGACGATGTTGTGAGGGTCGAGAGAGAAGACAGCGATTTCTTCATAGTGAATAATCCACTCAGGAGCCAATGGGATACTTTAGCAACTAAACTCAGATGGGCAGAAAAGCCGAAGTATAAGGAATACCCGGATATTTAGGTAGAATGGGAGAATAAGTAAAAGGCTACTTGGGTAATTTCGAGGCATTCGGTATTATGAGGACTTGGTTGTTAATCGTCGCGGCGGCATTGTTGCCGGCGGGTGGTTCGTCGGGGAGCTATTCTATACGCAATCCGGCCACAAGGAATCCTGTCGGCACGAGCACGGTTCCTGTTAGCAGCATCCGCAGCGGATTATTGCCCACGCCGGCCCCAATCGACACTACTGCCGAGCTGTCAATCACCGGAAATGTGCGTGGCGGTAAACATTTCCGTGGCAATGTGCCTTATCGGTCGATAACCGATATAGGTCTGGATCCCGGCACCTCTTCCCTTAATTCTTACAGGACGGCGCCGTCGCTCAGTTCCTTCCTGAGAGATTCCGCGGGCCCGGAAGATTTTGACCGGCGTTCGTCGCGATACAGAACGCGCCCGTACTATTCTCCGACTGAGACGGTTGCCACCACTGTGCCCGGTCAGCCGAGGATCTTCAGCCCGCCAGTTTCGGGTATTTTGGGCGGTGCCCAGCAGGGCCGTTTGCCGACTGATCACTTGTTTGCGCTGGAGTCTTTGCCGACCCAGCAGACTGCGCTTGGGGCAGGTGCCACAGAGGCTAACTCAGAGTCGCGTCCGCTTCGAACGAGATACGATTTGCGGGTGAGCGACTCTCTGTCGACATCGGACGGGACGTTTGTAGGCGAGAGTCCCCAGAGTCTGTGGGATGCGGGGCGGCTGACTCCCGGCGAGGCTGCCATACGCCGCCAAGATGTGAAGTTGGCGACCCAACGCCTGAGAGAGCAGAATCTGAGGTCGTTGCTCGAAACTTACCGAGAATCGAGTCCTGCCGATAAAGGGGCGGCCGCTGACGATATGAAGTCAGGATTGAAGGTCAAGACACGGTCTCGATCCGTCGCAGATGCAGGGGATAGGGCTGCCACTGGCTACCGGCTTTTCCCTCCAGAGACGTCTATGCCGCTGGTGTATCCGGCTTTACAGCAGGGCCCTGCTGAGCCAAGGGGGACTATTGGGCCGCAGCTACCAAAAGCTCCGCCGATGCCGACGCTTGGGGTGCAGGAGAGCTTCATGAGCAGTCAGGCCGAAGAGACGGTAGCGGGGCCGGGGTCCGCCTCCTTGCCGCAGGGCGGTCTCTCTTGGCAGGTGGCGCCCGGCTCTGCGCAAGCGGCCAGCGGCGCCGAGCAAGGTGACGTCATGGAGCGCATAAGGCAGCGACTCGATGATTTGTCCATTTCTGTTGAGCGGCACCTGCAGGCCGAGCATGACGGTGCAGATCAAACCACCAGCCTCATGCCGGCTCCAGAAAGCTATCAGTTGCGCTCGGGAAACAGGCCATACGTGGGCGGTTCCGGCGAGACATTGAGGCCTTATAAAACCAAAGGGCTCAAACCGAGCGCCGTCAAGGAGATGCTCACGCCTGCCAGGTCAGGTGCGGTTTCTGGCAAAGTTGTTGATTACAGTGGACACGCCGGTTTTGCATCTCCCAGCAGACTGGGCCTGGATGTTTCTCGAACTACAACTTCTTCGCTTTACCCATCGAGCACACTTTCTCCGGCCGAAATTTCAGGTCGGGCCGCAGGTGTAATGGGCTCGCCAAAGAACATACAATCTCTCTCGGACGATAAATTCAACCGGCACATGGGCGCCGCCGAGGATTATCTCAGGGCGGGCAAGTACTATAAGGCTGCGGACTCTTTCGCTCTGGCGTTAATCTACGGGCCCGACAATCCACAGGCCCTTTTGGGCAGGAGCCATGCGTTATTTGCCGCCGGTGAGTACGTTAGCAGCGCCCTGTTTCTTTCGCGGGCGCTGGCGATCCGCCCCGACTACGCGAAGTCGAAAATCGATCTGGTGACTTTGTTGGGTGGCCGGAGCCGGCTTGCGGGAAGGATTGGTGATCTCGAACAGTGGTCTGCAAGAAGCGGCTCGCCTAGGCTCAGGTTACTCCTGGGCTATGTCTATTTTCAGATTGGCAGACTCGACGAGGCCACAAAGGCAATCGAAGGCGCCGACGCGAAGATGCCGGAGTCTGCTGCTATTGCTGCTGCAAAAGCGGCAATTGCCTCCGCAGCGAGATAATGACAGGTGAACTGATCCGGTTGGTTTGAATCCGCAGGTCCTTATCGCGAGATACTCTTTTCAAGCTGGGCATACACCGTTCGGGTCTTCGAGACCTTGTTACCCGCCGGTCCCTGCCATGTGAGTTCTCCGTTCTTCTTCATCAGCTCTTCGATCCTTTTGCAGGCAAGCAGCACAGTGGCGTGATTCTTGTTGCCCATCACTCTGCCTATCTCCGAGGATGACATATTCGTGTGCTTTCTCGTCAGATACATGCTGAAGTGACGGGCCAGGGCCACCGTCCGGTTTTTCTTGGATGAGTGTATGCTCGCGGGGGTTATCCCGAAGTAAGTCGCCACTACCGATTCGATATCCGATACGTGCACAATCGGGTCGCATCTTTCGACGTGCTCGGCCAGCACATCTTTGGCCATGGACAGCGTGATCTTTTCATTCTTGAGCGCCGCATAAGCGATAAGTTTGAGCAGGGCACCTTCCAGTTCCCGCACGTTGGTTCGCAGGTTTTCGGCTATGTATCTTATCGCGCTATCGGGGATTGGCGCCGAATAATTCTTGATGTTATTTGCGTACTGTTTGCATATGCGGCATCGGGTGGCCAAGTCGGGCGGCTCGATCTTGACGACCATTCCTGAGACAAACCGGCTGACTAGCTTTTCTGACAGTTGGCCTATCATCTTCGGGTGTGCGTCGGAAGCGAGAACGACCTGCTTGCTGGCCAGATTGATTGTGTTGAACGTGTGCAGAAACTCTTCCTGTGTCGAAGGCTTGTTGGCCAGGAAGTGGATGTCATCGATTGCCAGCAGATCGGTCTGGCGCATACGTCGCCTGAAGGCCTCTAGTTTCTTTGTCTTCAGGGCCAGGACGAATTGGTTGACAAAATCCTCTGCAGACAGATAATGCCAGTTGATTTGAGGCCTCTTCTTCTGCGCTGCGTTGCAAATCCCCTGGAGCAGATGTGTTTTGCCGATCCCGTATCCTCCGTGAACAAAGAACGGATTGAAGGGGCTTTCCTGCTCCTTGACGATGAGTTTGGCGGCATTGTATGCCAGCTCGTTGGAAGCGCCCACAACGAACGTTTCCAGACTTAGCTTCAGTTTCTTTCTCTGTGGTCCGCTTGCCGATGGGTCTCTCACCTTTCTGTCTCTGATGAGGTGAGATCCGCGCGCGCCGTTTTGCGCCGTCGAGACCGACGACGCCTGTGAATCCAGCTGAGTCCTCCTCTGGTGGCCTGTAAGCTCGGGATCGATAGTAAATGTGATCTTGGCATCGATGCCGGTGACCGAGCGAACCGCCTGGGTGATTTCGTCCAGGAAGTGGTTCTCAATCCAGCTTGCAATGAAGAGATTGGGGACGCCGACCTTCAGGTACTCACCCGTAAGCGTGAACCTTGTTGAATTCTTGAACCAGATGCGAAACTTCTGCTGGCCTATTCTCTCGGCGAGCGATTCTCTGATGGCGCGTAATTGTGTGTCAGTTGCACCGGAACTCTCATCCATGATTGTGCGCTGCATTGATCTTCTCCTTGTTCAAACATCGAATCTTGATACCCTCCAAGTACGAATATTAGTATCAAAATTCGAACTTCAAGTATCATCCTGCCTTTGATGTTTTAAATCAAATGTCTTTTGGAGAATTTCTTTTCCACTCGATGGAGGTTTCTGTGGGCATTGACTTTGCGCAAGAAAAAAAGTTGTTCTTCACAAGTTTTGCACATCTCAAATCCCGATTGTGGAAAAGCTGTGCATTGGATTTGCCGCAATCAGTCTTTCTCGGCGCAGATCTGGCGAGCAGAATCGATCAACAAGCCCGGTGTCAAGTCCCGAAAGACTCGTGTTTGTTCTGCTGGCAAACGCACTACTGTTCAGGCTGTCTATCGGACCGTCGCCCGGGCTGGGTATCGGCTTTTGGTTGTCTAGGCATAGCAATCGTCCCGGTCCTGGCCACGCTTTTGATGCCGTAAGGTTTGCAGACATCAATGAAGGCCTCGATCTTCGATTCGGGTCCGCTGACTTCGACCATGACAATTCTTTGCCCTATGTCTACGACTTTGCCTTTGAACATTTCTATCAGCAACAGCACCTCATGCCGTTTCTCAGGCGGTGTTGATATGGCAATAAGCATCAGGTCGCGTGCGACAACCGGCTGGCCGGCGAAATCCTGGACTTTGACTACCGGGACTATCCGGGCCAACTGCTTTCGAACCTGCTCGACGACCCTGTCGTCACCGATAACAACAAGGGTCATCCGGCTAAGCTGCGGATCCTCAGTTCGACCTACAACCAGCGAATCAATATTAAATCCTCGAGCCGCAAACATACCGGCTACGTGAGCCAGAACACCGGGTTTGTTCTCAACCAATGCGCTTATTATATGCTTCATCGCAGTTCCTTTGAAAATCAAAGATCAAACATCAAAATTGCGGAATCCGCCTCCAGCGGATGACTTCCTCAATTTCACACTTTGCATTTTGATATTTGATATCCATTGCTTATGCCATACTCTCCAGTATGTCAAGTCCGTCCATTTCGTTGATGCTCTTGCCCGCCGGCACCATTGGCCATACGTTTTCCTCGGCCTCAACTCTGAAGTCGACAACACAGGGACGCTTTTCTTTCAGCATTTTCTTGATCGCATTTTGGACGTCGTCCTTCTTTTCGACCGTCATTCCGACTGCGCCGAGGGCCTTGGCGACGTCTTCGTAGTTGGGATTCTTCAGATAGCTTTTGGAATACCGCCTGCCGTAGAACAGCTCCTGCCACTGCCTGACCATTCCCATATACCCGTTGTTCAGAATGCATACCTTTATCGGCAGGTTGTGCTCGACGGCCGTGGAGAGTTCGGTCATCGTCATATTAAAACTGTGGTCGCCGTCGATG
>LJTR01000122.1 GCA_001303465.1 Phycisphaerae bacterium SG8_4 | reverse complement strand
GACCTGAATCACGTCGGTCCAGATTACGGCCTCGATCCCGCCCATGACGGTGTAGATCGTGCAGAAGATCCCCATTACCAGGATGCAGGTGTAGACGTTGAGGTCTGTCACCGTCGCCAACGCGACCGCGGGCAGGAACAGGACGATCCCCATGCGTCCCAGCTGTATCAGGCAAAATGCCGCTCCGCCAAACAGACGCAGTGCGACATTGAAGCGTTTTTCCAGATACTCGTAAGCCGTTGAGATGTTGAGCCGCCGAAAGAACGGAAGGTAGAAAAATACGACGATCGGAGCGACCATGATGATAGTCGCCTGGGCCAGAATGTAGACCCAGTCGGTTGCGTACACCTTCGCCGGCATAGCCATGAAGGTTATGGCACTGAGCTGAGTCCCGAAAATGCTGATCCCCGCGGCCCACCAGCATACGCGCCGGCCTCCGAAGAAGAAGTCATCGGTCCCCTTCTCGCGTTTGGAAAAATAGATCCCGATGCACAGAATGACCATCAGATAGATGCCCCAGGAAAGGTAATCGACGCGACTAAAACCCGAACGAATCTGCTCGAATGTACCCACAAAAACTCTGGGCGATCGCGTGCCGGGCCGGATCTCTCCCGATGGAATCACGGTCTTATCGCCCCACCTGACCGTGGCGGTCGTCACATGTCCCGCAGGCAATGTCCCAGCCTTAGTCCATGTATCGGTTATCGTATGGTACGCCAGAATGTCGGTGCTGAATCCCGGATGGCTGTCCATAAGTTCGAGGTTCCTCTTGGCATACTTGCCGTGGTCCCCACCAAAGACCAGGATATGGCTCTGGCCCGCTGACACAGCCGGTGTCGGGGCGGCCACAACAGGTGCAGGGACATCGGCTATTTCTTTCCATCGTCCCACAACAGCGCCAAGGCCGGACGGTGTGAAGTGATATCCGTCACTCAGGTATTGGCGCTCGATGTTTCCATCTTCATCGCCGAGTAGTCTGCATCCGCTGAACAGGAAAAAGGAACCATCCTGCACTGCAACAACCGGCAATATCCGCTCGGGACCGGGCCACGGCTCAAGCTCGACCCACTGGGTATCGTCCTGCGAAAGATCCAGGGCCCAGAAATTATTCATCGCCTCGCCCGCATCAGGCGATAGCTGTCCGCCAGCGACATATATGGTAGTGCCCAACAGCGTCGCGGCGGTGTTGGCACACGGCTCCGGAAGAGCCGGCAGATCCATCCGTTCGATCTTGCCGTCGATCCATACAAGTATGAACACATCAGAGTAGTGCCTCTCGGCGTCACTTCCCCCGATGCAGATCAGGCCTTTGTCCGTAGTGACTGAAGCTCCATAAGCCAGAGGTCGCGGCAATGTCCCGGACCGCCGCCACTGCGCGTCGGGGCCGGCAAGGACATATATCCGGTCCCCTCCGCTGACACCGGAGAACGCGCCGGCGACGCCGAGTGAATCAGGCAAATCAGGCAGTTGCCCCCACCGGAGAATCTGCGACTGAGCATCATCGGCTCTCGAATCGGCGCCCGCAAATATCAAAACAACCAGCAAAGCCAGAGTACGGTATTTCATTGCTGTCTCCGTCATCGACGAGCGCCCGACTTTAGTATAATCCTTTAGACTAAAGCCCAATGGAAAAAGCCGATTGCGCCGAGTTCTTCCTTCATGGCCTGCAGTTGATCTTGCGTCAGTTTCCCAAGCGGCAATCGGGCAGGACCGCAGTCCAGGCCGATCAGTTTCATAACGGCCTTGAGAGCAGGACGGATGCCGTATCGAAAGAGAATACGCAACATTTCGACCGACAAGGCCTGGTACTTTCGGGCCTCATCGATATCACCGCGATCGAAGGCATCGATCAGCCGCCGATACAACGGCCCGGCGAAATTATACGTACTGCCGACAGCCCCCGTCGCGCCGGCGCACAGGCCGCTGAGGAGCATCTCGTCGCTGCCGAACAAAACATCAAACCGCCGATTCTCAAATTCAGCAGCCGCCTGGAATTTGGGGATGGCAGAGTCGCTGAACTTTATCCCCGCCAAAGTTGGCAAGCGACCGCTCGCCTGGCGAAAGAACTCGACCATGTCAAAATCCATGCCCGTCACCGAAGGAATGTGATAGTAGAACAGCGGCAGTTTAGGCGCCGCCGATGAGATCTCAACCAGACAGTCAACCAGAGTCTTTATCGCCTCGAACTTGAAGTATGCCGGCGGAATCGCCGAAATCGCGTCTGCGCCGATTGCCTGGGCGTCTGACGCCAGTACCCGCGATTCGGCAAGGCTGTTGTGGCCGACCTGGACCATGACGGGCAATTTCCCGGCGGCTGCCTCTACGTACGCAGCCGCTGTGGCGCGGCGTTCTTCGCTCGAAAGCGACGGCCCTTCACCTGTTGTGCCGCAGACAAACATGCCGCTCACCTGAGTTCTAATCAGATGCTCTGCTATGGGCCGAACCTGACTTAGATTCAGTGAACCATCCTCGCACATCGGCGTAAAGACAGCCGCTATAAGCCCGGTGAAACGTTTCTCCATGTCAGCTATTGGTCCTTTCTCAGATCTCGCGAATCTTTAGGCTCTTTGGAACACAGGTAAAGGGCCCGCGGTACGTGGAAGCATCCCTTCCACTTGCCGCCTTTCAACTCCAGAAGTCTCTCGCCCCGACGATTCAGGTAGCCGAACCACTCTCCATACTCCGGGTCCGGAAAATGGCTCCATACATAATCGTGAATCGTCTCCAACCATTGCCAGCATTGATCGCGGCCCGTCGAGCGATAGCCCATCAGCAAGGCGACAAGCGTCTCTAAATGCACCCACCACAGTTTCTGGTCCCACTCAAGCTGCCAAGGCGGCTTGCCGTCAGCATCCAGTAAATAGAATATGCCGCCGTACTCGGCGTCCCAGGCAAAGTCGAGGGTAGCAAGAATCACATCCACCGCCTTGTCTATGAGCTGCCGATCGTTCCGGCGGCGGGCGATATCAATGATAAACCACATTGCTTCGATGCCGTGACCCGGATTAATCAAGCGTCCCTCGAAACAATCAGGGTGGGAACCGTCCGGTGAGACATTCTCAAAAAGCAAATTCAACCGCTCGTCGAGAAACAGGTTCATGACTTCGCCCACGCATGCGTCCAGCACTGCATCCAGCTCGTTGCCGTCGAGCAGATCCTCCATCTCAAGTGACAGGTTGGCCAGGATCATTGACATGGCCAGTGATTTGAGCGGCCGGGTATCAGCAACCACCTTGGAGTACCTGCCCTTGGGATTGTCTTTACGCCGAAGTATGTTTCGATAGGTCTCCAGCGCGGTCTTCTTGGCGTTCGAGTCACCGCATGCGAGGTAGTATTGGCCGAACGCCATCGCTGCAAAACAATCGCTGAAGATATTGTACGGCTGAACCAGCGGCCGGCCCTGACGGTTGAGGGCGAAGTACCAGTTGCCGGCCTTGTCTGTTCCGTGCCGGGCGAGGAAATCGGCGCCGCAGGCCGCAGTATCGAGCCATTTGGACTTCTGCTCTTGACGATTGTACAACACGGAAAACGTCCAGACCTGACGGGCCTGAAGCCAGACGAATTTGTCGGTATCGTAGACCTTGCCCCGGCGATCCAGGCAGGTGAAATAACCTCCGTGCTCGGTGTCGACTGAGTGCTCTTCCCAGAAGGGAATCACATTCTCAAACAGCTCTTTCTCATATAGGTCTGCGTATCTTTCGATATCTGTCATGCTCATCGCTATATACCCTTGCAGGGTAGTAAATTGCCGCGAGCAAAATCATAACGTGTTAATGTAAAGCCACTTACCCGCGCGAGAACGGAAATCTTCAATCGGGAGCACTATAATACCAAAACCAGTACCGCCGAACAAACATGAAATAGTCCTGTATCTCCCCATGGGACACCTTAGGTGTTGCAGGGCCCGGCATCGATAAGGTAACCTGTTACAGTCCGAAAGGGGGCCAATTATGAAAGAAGACA
Organism: Phycisphaerae bacterium SG8_4; assembly: GCA_001303465.1. Taxonomy (GTDB): domain Bacteria; phylum Planctomycetota; class Phycisphaerae; order Sedimentisphaerales; family Anaerobacaceae; genus SG8-4. The sequence goes on along the minus strand of LJTR01000122.1, from coordinate 6,963 downwards.
CGGTGTTCTGGGATGTCGATACGCAGTTCGACTTTATGCGGCCCGAGGGCAAGCTGTACGTTCCGGGCGCAGAGACCATCATCGACAAAATAAGCGAAGTGCGAAAGTTCGCCCTCGACAACGGCTATTCCATCATTGCCGACATCGACTGGCACAGCGCAGCCAATGATGAGATTTCTCAAACTCCCGATTTCGAGCGGACCTTTCCGCCGCACTGCATGGCGGGCGAGCCCGGCAGTGAAAGGGTTGGCTTTCTTGGGGAGCTGCCGATTGAGTATGTTGAAATCCCAAAGACCAAATCCAGTACCCTGCGCAAGCTCATCGGCAAAGAGCAGTTTCACGTTGTCATCAGAAAGGATGCCCTTGACGTCTTCTCGAATCCGAACACGAGCGAGCTTTTGAGACTGATCAAACCCAGGAAGGTGATCGTCTTCGGCGTCGCTCTCGATTTTTGTGTGGATTGTGTGGTGCGGGGCCTCAGGGGCTTCGGCAACATTGAGCTGTGCGTTCTGACGGATGCGGTCAAGGGTCTTGGAGCAAAGCCTGAGCAGGAGATATTCGATGAGTTCTCGCAGATGGGTGTTGAAATGGCCGAGTTCAGTAGCGTCAAGGAGAACCTGCTATGTGGCTGTTGAAGGATACTCCGGCGCTGCTGACCGACCTGTACGAACTGACGATGGCTCAGGTCTATTTCAAGAAGCGAATGGCCGAGACGGCTTACTTCGAGGTCTATATCAGGAAGCTGCCCGAGAACTGGGGCTTCTTCGTGATGGCCGGTCTTGACGAGGTCGAGTCATTCCTGCGCGAGTTCAGATTCTCCGAGGCCGATATCGATTACCTGCGGTCGACGAGACTTTTTGCCGAGGATTTTCTACATTACCTCGCGACTTTTGAGCCTGACGTGAAGATAAGATCACTGCCTGAAGGAACGCTGTTTTTCCCGGATGAACCTGTTATGGAGGTGGCGGGTCCGTTGATCTGCGCGCAGTTGCTGGAAAGCTATATCCTGAACATACTTGGCTTTTCAATCATACAGGCCACACTGGCGACAAGGATTTCACTCGCCGCCAAGAATGCCGTGGTTGTCGATTTTGGCCTAAGGCGTTGCCAGGGTCCGGTGGCATCTCTGCGCTCGGCAAGGGCCGCACAGATGGCGGGCTTTCGCGCGACCAGCAATGTGTTCGCCGCGCGGCAGCTGGATTTCACAGCCTCTGGGACCATGGCCCATTCGTTCGTCCACGTTCACGAGTCACAGGAGGAGGCGTTTCGCAGTTTTGCCGAGGCCTACGGCGAAGACTCGATCCTGCTTGTAGATACATACGACTCCATCGAAGGGATCAAACAGGCCGCTGAGTTGGCTCGGCAGTTCTTCAAAGAAAAGAACGTGAAACTGCGGGGCATCCGTATCGACAGCGGCGACCTGGTCAAGCTGAGCAAATTTGCCCGCGAGCATTTTCGCCAACAGGGCGTTTGCTTTCTGAAGATCTTTGTCAGCGGTGATCTCGACGAGTTCGCAATCGAAGACTTGCTCTCTCACGGCGCAGAGGTTGACGGCTTCGGCGTCGGTACGCGCCTGGCGGTATCCCGCCTTGCACCTGCGGTCGAGATAGTCTACAAAATCGTTCAATATGGTGAGAAGGCAGTGTTCAAGACCTCGCCCGGCAAGCAGACCCGGCCCGGCAGAAAGACAATCAAGAGAGTCAAAGAGAAACATTACAGGAGAGACATCATCTCACCGCTGAAATCTGAGACGGACGATTTGTTAAAGCCATTTGAATCGGCCGAGAAGATGCCGACGATACAGCAGAGACTCACAGTCGAGCTTTCGGCGCTCGATGATTCGATCAAGGCGATTAGAAATCCCGGCAAATACGCCATCGAGTTTGCACGTATATCTTGATGCGGCCCTGTTGAGAATTTTATTTGCCAATTTGGCGGCGGTCTGGTCAAATCCATCGTGTGAAAAAAGAAAATGCCGACATACGATATGCAACACATAAGACCAATGTTACCGTTCGAGAAAGCTCTTGAGACTGTCTTGAACTCGGCCCGTCCGCTCGGGACCGAGCGGGTGAGTCTTGCCGATGCGGTCAATCGAGTATTGGCCGAGGACGTCAAGTCGGATATGGATATGCCGCCGTTCAACAAATCCGCCATGGACGGCTATGCCTGCCGAAGATCAGACCTTTCAGATGACCTGGAGGTGATCGAAATCATTCCGGCCGGCTATACGCCCGCCAAATCGATCGGACCCGGTCAGTGTGCCAAGATCATGACCGGCGGCGTCGTACCCGAAGGCGCCGACTGCGTGGTCATGAAGGAGTACGTTGAAACTCGACGCCCGCGAGCATCCGGAGAGGAAGGACGAGAGACCAGAGACGAGAATCGAGAATCGAGAATTCGCTTTGTCGGCGAAAAGACGAAGGACAATATCTGTCGAAGGGGCGAGGACATCAAGGCCGGTGACGTCGTCCTGCGCAAAGGTGAGCTGCTCAAGCCGCAGCATATTGCGGTTCTCGCCTCGGTCGGTCATGCGAACCCGATAGTCTCAAAGGCCCCGCGAGTCGGAATTATTGCCACTGGCAGCGAGCTTGTTGATCCCGGGACTGTGCCTGAGCCGTGCCAGATAAGAAACAGCAACAGTTCTCAGCTTGCCGCCCAGGCCCGGTCTATGGGCGCGGCGGTCACGGATTACGGCATTACGAAAGATACGAAAGAGGCTATCGACAATACTTTCAAGAAGGTCGCCGCCGCCAATGACGTGATTATTGTCTCGGGCGGGGTCTCGGTGGGCGATTTCGACTTTGTTCCCGACATACTCAGGCGCAACAACATTGACCTACTGTTTGAAGGTATTGCCGTCAAGCCGGGCAAACCCTCGGTCTTCGGTGTATCGGAAGACCTCTACTGTTTCGGACTGCCCGGTAACCCGATGTCAACGTTCGTTCAGTTCGAGATTCTGATAAAGCCCTTCCTGTACAAGCTGATGGGCTGTGAACGCAGGGGTGAGAATGTCCGTATGGCCCTGGACGCATCGGTGGAAAGAAAGAAGACAGAAAGACAGGCATGGTTTCCGGTGGCGATAACCGCCGCCGGGACAGTGAAACTAATCGAATATCACGGCTCGGCACACATAAGTTCATTATGTCCGGCGGACGGGTTGATCAGTATGGATGTCGGCGTATCCCAAATTGAAAAGGGAACACCTGTACCGGTCAGGCTGATTTGAACACTCAATGCAAAAATCAAATATCAAATATCAAAATTGCGGAGCCACGTCGCGGGCTGTTTTAGAGAGCATCGCCGAAGACGATTCCGACATTTTGCATTTTACATTTTGATTTTTGATTTTCTTAGATCAGGTGGAAGGCATGGCGATTGTGAAAGGCAAAATCAGAGCGATATCGGTTTCGAAGGAAAAAGGTACGCAAAAGACTAACGTGCCCGAAGCCGAGCTGAAGGTCGACTGCGGCATTGTCGGAGATGCGCACGCCGGCAAATGGCACAGACAGGTCAGCTTGCTCGCCTTCGAGTCAATCGAAAAGATGGTTGCGATGGGCGCAGATGTTTCGCCGGGCAACTTTGCCGAGAACATCACGACAGAGGGCCTCGACCTGCTCGCACTGCCTCTCGGCGGCAAGCTCAGGCTGGGCGACAGTGTTGTGGTCGAGATCACGCAGTTCGGAAAGAAATGTCACAGTAGGTGTGAAATATTCGAACAGGTGGGCGATTGCATCATGCCGCGCGAAGGTATATTTGCCAAGGTAATCGCTGCCGGTCGAATAAGAGTTGGTGACACGATAGAGGTGCTCGATGATTAAGACGGCTATATTGACGGTCAGCGATACCTGCTCTCAGGGAGACCGCCAGGACGTGAGCGGCCGGACAATTGTGGAAATGCTACCAGAAGACGAATTCGAGATATGCGAAAAGAAAATTGTGCCCGACGATCTGGATGCAATTGCCTGTGAACTGAGGCGTTTGTCAGATGAGGCGGGCGTTGACGTGGTGCTGACTACCGGCGGGACGGGATTGGGTCCCCGCGACATCACGCCGGAAGCTACGGCATCGGTTTGTAAACGAATGGCGCCCGGTTTCGGCGAGATGATGAGGGTCGAGGGCTTCAGGAAGACCAGAAAGGCAATTCTATCGCGGGGGACGGCGGGAGTATGCGGCAAGACGCTAATAATAAATCTACCTGGCAGCCCGAAAGCGGTGACTGAGTCGCTCGAGATAATCCTGGACGTCCTGCCGCATGCCGTCAAGATGATGCTCGGCGGCGGCCATTGACACCGATTGGGCTAATTTGTACAATAGCAGTAGTTTACGGCAAATGCTAACCGCAGGGATGGCTAGTTGGGAGATTTAACTATGAACGCAAGAAGGAAGTTCTTGTTAATCTGCTTGGCAGCGACCCTTGTCGGCGCATCGTTGTACCTCTGTGGCTGCGAAGATAAGACCGAAGCCAAGGGTACCGTCGAGCTCTGCACCAAGTGCGGCCAGATCAAGGGTGACGAACTGTGCTGCAAGCCCAATCAGGAAAAGTGTATCATATGCGGTCTTGTGGAAGGATCGCCAGGCTGCTGCAACATCCCTGAAGGCGCCGAGACGGCGGCACTTTGCACCGCATGCGGCAACATAGCCGGCGGCGATCTATGCTGCGAACCCGATCAGCCCAGGTGCGCGAAATGCGGCCTCGTCAAAGACTCGCCCGGCTGCTGTAAAATCTCCAAGAACTGACTTCAAACCTGGTGAACGACCTGCTCATTCGCTGTTGCAGCAACTGCTTGATGGCTTTATATTGTGCTCCTGATTGAGAATTCGCGTTCTTGCGCGGGTAAATTGCTTTACAATAACAACTTGTGGTCCTACTCGCGGGAATTTACTACCCTGAAGGGTATAATCACTGTGCGTACACAGATGCGCTCCATACTTTCGCTGTTCTTTGTGTATCGTAGAATGCTTGGGCAGTTTGTAGTCAGGGATACCAATGAGCGATGTCGGCGAGATGAACAACAAACAGCCTGACGCCAGGCCCGGTTCCACTGCAAGCTTTGCGGACGTGGTGGGAGGCCCCGGCGATCAGGTCGATTCCTATAAGCTGCTCGGAGTCCTGGGGGAAGGCGGTTTCGCCGTAGTCTACCTGGCGGAACACCAGGGACCGGTAAAACGCCGAGTTGCGCTGAAGGTCATCAAGCCCGGCATGGATACCAAGCAGGTCATTGCTCGCTTCGAGGCTGAGCGTCAGGCCCTGGCTCTGCTAGAGCATCCGAACATTGCCCAGGTCTATGATGCCGGAATGACCAAGACAGGTCGGCCGTATTTCGTAATGGAGCATGTCAAGGGCTTGTCTCTCACCCAGCATTGCGACCAGGAAAAACTCGGTATCGAGGAACGCCTGAAACTGTTCCTTCAGGTATGCGAGGCGGTTCAGCACGCCCATCAGAAGGCTATAATTCACCGTGATCTGAAGCCATCAAATATCCTCGTGGCTATCGAGGGCAACAATGCAGTGCCGAAGATCATCGACTTCGGCGTAGCCAAGGCCCTCAGCCAGCCTCTAACCGATAGAACGCTTTACACCGAGCAGGGCCAATTCGTTGGCACGCCTGAATACATGAGCCCCGAACAGGCCCATACCACGGCTCAGGACATCGACACGCGTTCGGATATCTACTCGCTTGGCGTAGTACTCTATGAATTGCTCATCGGAGCGCTTCCATTTGATCCAAAGGAGCTTCGCAAAGGCGGCGTTGACCACATCCGGCAGATTATCTGCGAGACTGAGCCCAGGCCACCCAGCACTCGGCTGACGAACCTGGGAGCAGAAGCGACAAAGGTTGCTCAAAGGCGTCGGACAGAAGTGGCCACGCTCGCCAGACGGCTACACAGGGAACTCGAATGGATCCCACTCAAGGCGATGCGCAAAGAACGCACTCGTCGGTACCGCTCAGCCTCGGAGCTTATGGATGACATTCAGAATTACCTGGACGGTGCTCCTCTGATAGCCGGGCCTGAATCGACAATGTACCTGATCAAAAAGTTCGTGAGGCGAAAACGAGGACTCGTAGCCGCCGTCGCAGCAATCCTCGTTGTACTTATTGTGGGCGTTGTCGCTGCGAGTGCGTTTGCGATCAAGGCAAACCATGCCCGAAGAGAGGCGCAGGCGGTTTCTGATTTCCTAAGGACCGGAGTTCTTGGAGCAGTAGTAGATGCCAAGGCAGGCGAGGCAACCTTCAGCTATGTTCTCGATGCTGCCACGAAGAACCTCGATGGCAAATTTGAGGACCGGCCAATTGTTGAAGCGTCGATCCGCGAAACGTTGGGCGAGACATACCGATGGCTTGCCGAGTCAACCAAGGCTGAGCAGCATTGGCACGCTGCACTGCAAATTTACGAACTGCACTACGGCGATGAGCATCCTGCTGTCCTCAGGGCAAAGGACGGCCTTTATTGGGTGTACGACGACCAAGAGCGACACTACGACGCAGAGCATCTGCGTAAGGAGATTCTACAGGTCAGACCGGGAAACAAAGACGACATTCGTGATCTTGCCCATACCTATCATCACCTGGGCAGATACAAGGAAGCAGAATCCTTGTACAACAAGATACGAGAGCGACTTCGAGAGCCTTCGGGTCTTCTTGCACGTGTGTATACGGACCAAGGTCGTTACGAGGAGGCGGAACGGGCATTTCGCAGGATACTGAAGACTGCTGAGTGGGATGCGGAGTCTCGGTCGATGTTGGTGTGCAAGGAATACCTGGCCGACCTGTATAGACATCAGGGTCGGTATGATGCGGCAGAGTCTTTGTTTACCGAAGTATTGAAAATAGAACGTCGGGTATTCGGCGACAAGCACAAGCTCACGCTGAGATCTATGTACGGCCTCGCACGTTTATACATAGCCCGAGATCGTCATGAGGAGGCAAAGCCCCTAGTGGATGAGGGGCTGGACACAAC
>LJTR01000157.1 GCA_001303465.1 Phycisphaerae bacterium SG8_4 | reverse complement strand
CAGCCGCTCCGGAGCGGTTTGAGCCCCATGGAAGCCGTTTCCCTAAGGATCGGCGAGGGCTCCTCGTCTTCCAGGTCGGCACGTTTGATCACCTTACCGTTATAGAGAAGCTCCAGCGAGTCGATCCGCTGGATGTCCCTCAAATCAGCTTTGATCCAGATCGGCGCATCGCTGTCTATCGGATACTCGATCACTGCGCCGCAGTCGGCACCGTTGGCGGTAAGGATCAGCATCGGGCCATTGGTAGCGAACGTACGGCCCGCGCGGATCGCGTTTAGATAGCTCGCTTCGGAGAGTGGGCCGTTCAGCCTGGCGTAGGTCCTACCGTAGCCGAGCGGGACCTCCATAACTCCCATCGCCGAACCGCCCGTTGCGGCAAGCTTGAATCCGCAGTTCAGGAAACGATAGTACGTCGAATTCGTTCTGTGGAAAAGCTCGTCTTCGGTCGATTCATCATGGCCGTTCTTTGCATCGGCCATTCCCCAACCGAGCCGCCCGTCCTGCAGGGTCTGTTCTCTGTGGTAGTGATTGTGACAGACCTGGACCGAATCGAACAGGCCCAAAGCAACTCCGACGACGTTCTCGCCCCAGATCGGCTTGTCGGTGTCGATGATACACCGCGGGGAACTCTTCTTTGCAATCCGGCCCAAAACGGCATCGCACGGGTATCGGCTGCCTCGCGGCGGCATTTCGACAGGTTTGGTCAGCCCCATCATCAGCAAAGCGCCCACGGACTCGAACGCATCACCGCCTATGCGCTCGATCTCCTGGTTGCGCAACGTCACCAGATGCGTCTCATCGGCGTAAACACTCGATCCCTCCGCCCAGTCGGGCCACACCCCACCCGGTGGCATGGGGCTTTGATGATTCCACAGAGTCAGGATAGGCTCGAAGTTCACATCGTCAGCCAGCGCCAGTTGCTTGAGGACCTTGAGATCGTTTAGGCCGAAATGACAGTGAATATCACCCGAGTACCAGCCCTCTTTAAGCATGTACACCCATCGCTTCAGGATGATCTCGACCTCAGCGGTCCGGCCCTCTTCAACCTCGATCTCTTTGTCGACGGGCCAGTACTCCTTGCCCCGCTCGACGTGGATCAGAACCTTGCCGGCCGGGACTTTCATGACGAACTGACCATCACATGAGAAGCTGCGGTCCCCGGCGTACGATGTACATGACTCGGACTCGGTCCGAAAGAGCCGTTTTCCTCCGGCAGTAACCCAGACTCTGCACGGTAGGGGTGCGTGTGCGCCCGCTTCGCGGATGGTTGCCAAGACCTCACCAGTATCGGCTCCGAGGGCGGGAAGACAAACCAACGTCATCCCCAGAAGAACCAACAACGCTTTCATTTGCTGAAATCTGTTCTCTTTCATACCCTCATTCTAACTTGTGAGGCAATGAAGACAAAGTGCTTTATTTCTCTGGCGCAGGCTCGTCCGGGAGAACCATTGTTCTTTCAGTCATTCTCCCGCCGGTCGACTCTACTGAACTGATCATAATAAACGGAGCACCAATCATCGTCAATACAAGCAGTATCGCCGATATGGTCAGCCCCGCTTTTCCGGATGCGCTATGCCTGCCGATGATTCCGGTAACCAAGGCAGCGATTTCAAGCGCGACAAGAAGAAGCACGCATAGCATGTAAGGTGGATCGAAATCTGCCAGCCACTCGACAATTGCCAGCAACAGCGCAACAAGTATCGGCAGCACCACCCCTCCAATAGCCAGAATCAAACTCATTCTACCGATATTGCTCGTGCTGTTTGTGTTTACTTGTTTGATCTTCTCATCGGTGGTTATTTTTCGGCCGGCCCGAAACTGTAGCCAGAGCCGCAGAAGCCAGTACAGTCCGCCGACGATCAGCGCGCCGCTGAGAAGGCGTAAGAACAGCACATCATGGGGACCGGGCGTGCCACCCGAGAGGCTGTAGAGGCGAGCGAGGACCAGCGTCGGTTCCAAAAGAAGAACGAGCAGTGGATTGATCAGAAACAGGAACAGGAAGAATCCTGCAAGAAATCTGAATTGACGTCCCTTATCTATGGATCGAGACCGCCAGGCCGCAACACTGAAGGAAACACAGATGCAGCCCATCGCAAGGGCTATGATTGACCAGCCGACAGTCGGACTGAGCTCGACGTATCGCCTGAACAGTGCGTACAGCACGTAGTAAACGACCAGGGCGGCTACTGCAGCCAGCAATCGCCCAAGCTTTAGCGGAACGGGCGTGAACTGAACAGCATGCTTGCGTGCGATAGCATCAACTGCTAGCGCCGCCTCGGTGCGGCCGGCGCCGGTTTTCGCCTGATAGGCCTTGACCGCATCAAGCCGTGTAGCCGGAAGCTGCGACAGGATGAACTGTTCGGCGTCTTTCGGTTCTGCCTCGGTCGGCTCGCCAGTGGGCTTCTGATGCGCGGCGTCGACGGCGATAACTTCGACGTCGGTCTTTATTTCACTGACGTTTTGATAGCGCCGCTCGGGTTCATGTTCGAGGCTTCTGAGCACAACGTCGTCCAGGCGCACATCGACATGGACCTTCTGGGAAGGCAGGTCAAACCGGCCGATCGGCAACTTGCCCGTGAGCATCTCGTAGAAGACCACGCCGAGCGAATAGATGTCCGCGCGATGATCGACCTGATGCGCACCCTCGATTTGTTCGGGGGCCATGTAGTGTGGCGTACCCATTCTCTGTTGCGGCTGGGTGAGCGTAAAGGCCGTCGCCGGTCGGTCCAGGAGTTTGGCCAGCCCGAAGTCGCCGATCTTCACGCGCCCCCTCTTGTCCAACAGTATGTTCTCGGGTTTGATATCGCGGTGGACAATTCCCTGTTCGTGGGCGTATTGCAGCGCCTCGCAGATTTGAGGCACGATGCTGAGGGCTTCCTTAGGGGCAAGATCGCCCTTGCGGATTACGCGTCGCAGGTCTGTGCCATCGACAAACTCCATGATGAAATAGTACAGGTCGTCTGACTGGCCGAATTCGTAAAGAGTCACTATGTGCGGATGATTAAGCCTAGCAAGCGAACGCGCCTCACGAGTGAAACGCTCGGCGAAGGCCGGGTCCTTGCCCACCTCGGGCGGCAGAATCTTCAACGCCACGATCCGGTCAAGCTGTTTCTGCCGGGCCTTGTAGACGGCACCCATCCCGCCCTGACCCAACAGCTCAATGATTTCGAGCCCGGGCAGCTTTTCGCCAAGTTCCGCCGGCTCTGGCGGCACGAATCCCCCGGGCGGCGTGGCGCTTGTCGGAACAACGGCCTGGCCGTCCGGTTCGGCGCGTCTTTCAGGATCGACGCTCGTGGGCAGTCCCAGTTTCATGATACATTTGGGGCAAACGCCTCCGGGGGCATTAGCGGGCAACTGGGTGCCGCATTGTTGACATTTCTTTTCTTCGGCCATAATAACACATCCTTTCTTTTGCTCTCTTGCTGTCTTTACCTAAGCAAAAAGGCCGATACGTTACATCGAATCTACCGCTTTTTGTCTCAAGATACAAGATAACCAGGATGTTGGGCAAAATGACCCTGCCCGCTTCGCGGCTGCAAGCGAGCGATTTAGCCACCCAGAGCAGCGAAAAGCCCCCGGATTTCATCGTCGATTTGTTCTTCATCGGCCACCGTCTGGGCGATCTCATCGCGCAGTAATTGACCGCATCGCTTCCGCAGGCGATGAACGGCGACCCTTGCGGCCCCTTCGGTCATGCCCAGTTCCGCTGCCACCTCGCGGTAGGGGATGGCACTTGGTTCGGCGGCCAAATACACTCTCAGATGGTCAAAAAGTTCCTGTTTGCCCTTGCTCGCCAGCTCGGCGGCAAGCCGCTCCATGGTCCGCTCCAGCACAGTCAGCGCCCAGGATTTCTCAAAGAGCCTCTCAGCGGTCAAGTCGTCGGCCGGCTCGAGGGCGTACTGAGTCTCGGCGTTGGCAAAGTCGAGAGAAATGACTGACCGGCCTCCGCCCCGCTTCTTCGCTGCAGCGCGGGCACGCTCGTTAGCGACGAAATGTTTCAGTGCGGTCAGCAGGAAGGAGCGAAACTTGCCGCCCTTGGGTTTGACCTTCCTGAGATAATCCTTGTCCAGCATCTGAGCAAAGAAGGCCTGGGTGGAGTCCGCGGCTTGGTGGGCATCGTGGCCGTGGCGGCGCAGATAGGCGTAAAGCGGAAACCAATATGTCTGGCACAGCGTGCTCAGCGCCGGCTCATGGCGCGTCGACGAGCTGCGTCCGGCCGCGAGGACCATACTCCAGTGCGTGGTCGCAAAGCGCTCCTGGCCACCTGGAGAGAAATTTGTTGGTTTATCACGCGCCATTTCATGTCACGCTCATTTACTCGATGAAAACAGCAGAATACCAGTTCTGCTGCTCATTCTCATCACGCAGAGTCTTCAACGGCAGCTCGAACTGGTGGACCGTCTTGAATACATCTATTCCCACGCTGTGAAAGGCCGGGCGCGCCTTCTTCGGGTTGACACACTCGCTGCTGCGAAAGCCTGCACATTCACTGCACAAGGCGCAGTCGCTAAGTGAGAACGCAAAATAATAGCCCATCAGGAAGGCTTCTCTCTCAATAGCAAACGAGGCTTCCTGGGCGGTGCTTTTGCTCGTCGAATGGACGATGATCCCCCATGAATATCTCTCGAATATTCTCTCGTACTCCCACGGTTTCAGCGATCCAGGTCTCGAGGGACAGGTGTGTCCCCTGCCCCAGTCGCCACAGCCGAACATGCACTTTAGGATCGTGCGTGAGTCAAAAACGATATCGTCGATCTTGAATGCTACGGCATGGTCGGCGCCAAGTTTGGTCGCCATCTCGATGAACTGGTTTGCTTGTGTTCGACTCTCTTTTTTCATAGCGTCCTGTCCGGGCATTGTAGAGCAATCAAGCGGCACAGACAACAAGAAAGAGTCTCCCCTTGCGAAGTGCCTCATTCAGCAATTGTCATGGCATGGGTACTTCTGCGTCGGGATATGCCAGAGTGTCGAATCTACGGTCGACTTTCTTGCCAAAGAAGAATCTATCGGCGAAATCCAGAAGGGCCTGCCAGTCCTCTTCGTTCTGGGCATGCCCGCCCTGCCGCCAGTGGATGCCTTGACTATCGCTTGCACCGAGCCGGTCAAAGACGGTCTGCGCCGCACGATAGGTAAGCTCCGTACCGTATGGATTTGCCCAATAGTCCTGCCGGGCGTGACAGTTAATCAGGCCGCGCGGAGCGATCAGCGCCTTGGCAAAATGTGAATCGAAAGGAAGCCTGTCGGGCTCGTCGGCAAAATCGGCAAGTCTCTGCACAAACCAGTAGTCAAACGCATTGACAAGGTATGACACTGTCTGGGGGCGCTGACCCGGTTCGAAATACCTCATGCTTCCCGTACCGCCGGTGCCGGATGAGTTCGGCGCCGTGATTGCAACTCTCTCGTCATAGATGCCCGCGCACAGCGCGGTCTTACCCCCGCGCGAGTGACCCGTAGCGACGATCCGGTTCATGTCGGCGTAGCCCAACTCGTCTAGTGCATCGACAACAAGCTGGTGTGCCCAGGCCCACGCGGCGATAGTCGCCCAATCGTACTCGGGATACAAGGCAAACACACCACTCGAGCGGTTATCCTTCTCGTCAGCGGCGACATCTGTCCGGATGAACTTGCACAGAATATAGCCTCGCTCGGTCGCCATCCGAGCGGCGTTTCTGTCCCTCTGAGCTGTCGCTCTGGACCCGTGCCCTTCAGGCAGGGCATCCGGATCGAAAAGCACCGAACAGTTTTTGACGATGATCGGCCTGCGCAATTCCCTGGCGGGGCGCACCAGAGCCATACGCAGTGACAGGCTCTTGCCGTTTCTGGAAATGGTCAATTTGTAGTGCTCTTCAACTGAGTTGTCATCGAAGATGGCGGCTGAGACCTTTTCAACCTTAATTCGTTTGGGCCGGGGCGGCATGTGCCCGTACAAATAGTGGGCGAGCATCTCCTTGAGATAGCCGCGCTGCTTGCGCCAATCGTCGGGACTCGAGACTCGTGAGCCGTCGTACATTGTGAAAGGATCGGGAAGGCCCTTTTGGACGGGAAGTTTATCCGCCTGCGCAAACTCGTAACGCGGCCTGAACCGCATCGAATACAAATCGGCGTCCTTCATTAGAAAATGGAGCCTGATCGGCCTGCCGGCAAGTGCGCTGACATCGGTCCGGCCTCGCCAGGAAACGGGATGCTCGATGTAATTGCCGATCAGTTCGCGGCAGTCCTCGCGAGAGTAGCCGGCGATGGGTTTACCCTCGGCATTCTGGATTTCAACGCGGATGAAACCTGGGGCCGAGGTGGCGAAGTTGAGCAGCAGTTCCTCTCCCCGGAAAATGAACGCCTTTGTGGTCATGCTGCCGCCGGCGTAAGTGGCATTGACTGAAGCAAAACCATCAAGGCGAAGCGAATATCGGCGAAGATGTGCGCTCGGCTGGGCATAATCGTGCTGCACATAGAGTGACATTTCATCGGGGCCGGTTTGCACGACATTAAGAGCGGGATAGTTTGAGCGGGAAACCCAGTTCTGCAGACCAACGCCGGGGCGAATAAAACCTTCCATAAAGGTTCGGTCATAGACGTTGCCACCGCGAGATGTCATCAGGACGGCGTCGGAGCAGTCCTTGAAGTAGTTGGGATTAACGTTCACTTCTTTTGCCTGCTCGGCGCTGAGTACCTGCCTGCCTGGCAGGAATCTCGCGGCAATGGCGAGGTAGATGTGAGAGGCTCGGAAATAGGGATGCGTCTGGTTGGTGTAGATGTGCTCGCGGGGCGTATCGCCGAAACTCATCGGTTGCGGATCACTCCAGTGGAGAAAATCCGTCGACGTCGTTCGACTGACGCTTCTAAAACCGGCATACCCGGTGCCGGTCCATGTGCGGAAGTAACACAGATAACATTGCTCGGCCATGGACCAAAAGGCGACATTCTGAGAATCGAACAGTCCCTTCGTAAAGACAGGTTCTTCCTGCAAGCCCCTCCAATGGATTCCGTCGGGCGAGACGTATGCGATCAGACCACTCTTCTGCGTTCCGCCCAGAGCCTTGAAACGTTGATCTTCCGGCACGCCGGGCCCAGTATCGAGAAACGGGCTGAAATTGTGATGGACCGGCGCGGCGCCGGCCAAAACGACATTGTTTGCTTTCGATCCGCGTACAGCAAAAAGATTGAGCTTCGGTTTGACGATGTGGATCCCGTCAGCGGATTCGGCATAACAGGTCGTCTCTGAACTGCTGCCGTCCCTGCCCGCCTTGGGCAAACCCCGGTAGTAGAAACGGTATTTGTCCCAATCCTTAATGACCGTAACATACCCGCAGAACGGACCTTCCCAAAGCTCGTCGAACTTGAGGACGGGCCCTTCATCGCGAGGCTCATGCAGCCTCAGACACGCACCGTTGAGATCGGCAATCAAGTAGCGGTCCACAAACAGCTCACGGCGACAATCAATGTTGATATACTCGGGCTCCTGTGCAGATACGGACGCGGCGAGGACAGACAAAACGCATAGTGACGCAACCGCAATCATTCTCAATGACGAGGTCATTGGCCAATACTCCTTCACCTTAGATCAATTCTTGCTTTTCTTTCCAGTGCAGGTGATTCTAACCGCCAGCGCTCAGCCGGTCAAAGAATGGCCGTCAAACAGCGGGCAATATATGGTGGATTTTTCGATCCTGATATGTTATCCTGACCGCCGACAAGTGCATTATAGCTGGAGGTAGTAAATGTACAAATACGTGTCTCTATTCTTCATTGTCCTGGCGGCTTTTGTCAATCCGGAACCTGCCCGGGCTGCGGATTGGCCCACCTTTATGCACGACAGGAACAGAAGCGGCGTCACCGCAGAACGCCTGGAGCCGCCCCTGAGCAAATCATGGGTCATCGAGACAGCAAATAAGCCGCAGCCTGCCTGGCCGGGACCGGCAGAACAGGACTATTGGCACAGGCTGTTCAACCTTAGGTCGACAGTGGCTTACGACAGGGCTTATCACGTCGTCGGAGCCGGCGATATGATATTCTTCGGCTCATCCGCAGATGACAAGGTCTACGCATTAGACGCTCGCACGGGCAGACAGCACTGGACGTTTTTTACTGAGGGCCCCATCCGGCTGGCTCCGGTTGTCTCGGGCGAGAAGGTGTATGTCGGCTCTGACGATGGGTACGTCTACTGCCTCTCGCGCGACGACGGATCACTTTTGTGGAAGCACAAGGCCGGCGACGGCGATCGTATGATTCCGGGCAACGGACGAATAATATCGGTTTGGCCCCTAAGAACTGGGCTGCTGGTAGATGGGGGGGACCTGTACTTCACTGCCGGCCTGTTCCCCAATCAGGGGACATTTCTGTCCGCACTCAACGCCGAAGACGGAACCGTCAGATGGAAACGCAAAATAGCCATATCTCCACAGGGTTACATGCTCGCATCCGACGAACGGTTGTACGTCCCTACGGGGCGAACAAACCCGGCGATTTTTGCCCGCACCGACGGCAGACCGTTGGGCGAGCTGCCCAGCGCAGGCGGAACATTTGCCTTGCTGACAGAGAACGTCCTCGTGACCGGGCCGGGCCGCCAGTCGCAAGAGCTTGATGCGGCCGATGTGGACACCAAAGACAGAATAGCAAAGTTCGGTGGCGTGAGAATGCTGGTGAACGGCTCCACCGCATACATGCAATCGGACAAGGAGCTTTCCGCGTTAAACCGCGCGCGGTACCTTGAACTGGCCAGAATGCGAAATGCTCTGGCGCGACAAAACGACAAGATCAGGGATCAACTCAGGAAGATGGGCAAAGATACCGCCCGGGCAAGGCCGTTGCAGGGCCAGATGCGCAATCTCACTACGCAGATGGGCGAGTTGTCCCGAAGAATGAAAGGTTGTTACCTGTGGACAGTCGAGTGCAAGTATCCGTACTCGATGATTATGGCAGGGGATGTTCTTTTTGCAGGGGGAAATAACGAGATAGCCGCATTCGGCGCCGAGGACGGTGAGATTGTCTGGAGTTCTTCGGTTGATGGCAAAGCGTACGGTCTGAGCGTGGTAAATGGTGGACTCTTCGTTAGCACCGACGAAGGCCGAATACACTGTTTTAGAAGCGGCGTGAGAGATGACGCGAAAGTCATAGCGGCAACGACAGACGTCAACGCTTATCCGGACGATGGTCAAACACAACGGTACGCCCAAGCTGCAGAACTGATAATTGAGCAAGCCGGAATCGAGAAAGGATACTGCCTTGCACTTGACAGCAGCCGGGGAAGATTGGCATGTGAACTTGCAGCGAGGAGCGATCTGAAGATTGTCTGCGTTGTAGACGATGCTAATGAGGCAGCTGACGCTCGCAGTACTATCGACCGGGAGGGACTCTGTGGCAGAGTGGTTGTCCATCATGGAGATCCCAAGTCAATGCCCTATACGAACTACGTCGCAAATTTGATCGTTTTGGATAGGGCCCCCGCCGTTGCTTCGGTGGACGAAATAGTGAGGGTACTTAGGCCTTCGGGCGGTGTCATCGCTATGATCCGGCCGCACGAAGAGTCGGACTCAACGAGGACGATACATTCATCT
>LJTR01000001.1 GCA_001303465.1 Phycisphaerae bacterium SG8_4 | reverse complement strand
GAAAGGCCCAAGAACACGTCGAGTCGCCGGCAATTCAGTATTTTCGCACTTTTTTCACATACCCCCACCGCCGATTTCTCCTGAGTCCTGCCGGTTTTCGCTATCCTGCGGTAATCTTGGCCGTGCGGGCTCCAGGCCGACGCTCAGATCGGCCGATTTGCTTGAGGGTCTCACGAAAGGCTTCGTTTGTCACGGACTGCTTCAGAAGCCCAGGTTGACATACCGCAAACTCCATCAACTTTGAAAGCCTTTTCTGTCGGCTCGTTTGGCCTTGGGCAGCATTCTTCTTATACTTTGTGTAGATTGGAACCGGCCAGGGGGAAAACCGTGTTGTTTCAAGATAGAAGTACAAAAGTCTTCGTGGCAGCCCTGATTTCGATAGGAATCGGGACGGTGGTCTTAAAGACCTTAGGTAGTAGTCCTCTTGAGGCAGGTGCGTTCAGCTTATCTGAGTACTATCACCTTAAACCTGTTGAAGAGATAGTCTCATCTAATGTTGCCCGAATCAGTCGCCACTGGAACAGCATTGAGATAAGTTACACCGACGCGGCACAAATTGTCACTAATGAACAGTCTTCAGCCAGTAGCCCGGTCAATCATGCTCTTCTCAACTATCACTTCATTGTCTGCGGCGGCCTAATCGGCGAGGACGGCCAGATACAATCGACGGAAGAATGGCAAAGACAATTGTCAACTACTCCGGTTGGCACATGGTATGGCAGTGACCAGACAATTCACATTGGCGTTATAGTCGATGATAGAATGACCCACGCAACTGACTTTCAGATAAAAAGGACAGAGATGCTCGTAAAAGTCCTTTCCAGAAGGTTAGGTATTCAGCCTGCATCTATCCGTTACCCGGACAACTGGTGGCAGTGGCGAGCTTGGAGTAGAAGTTCATAACGCCTATTCCTCGAGCAGTCTCAATTCTATAGCGGACGTCCCAGCCTGCGACCCTAGGCTCATTTCGACTCAACCGCTAACTAAATCAAGGATTTTCGCGGTTCTTAGGTAGCTTCATTTTACAGGCGACATCTATGCTCGCACGAGGATGCTCCGCCAGCACTGGCTTCTGTCTTTCCAGCATCTGACGCAAAGAGGCCGGATTTACGAGCAGGTGACTCCCGCATTTCAATCACTCTTTCAGGATTACGTCCAAGAATATGACGAATGCCTTTGGCCGAGAATGATGGTTTGAACGTCCGTTATAGGGCCGGAAAATCCTGCTGGTCCGAGAAGAAATACCATGATGGGCAATCTATTTCGGCCATGCCCGAGATGACAACTTCCAAATCAAGAAGGTCTGTCTAATGAACCGATAAGCAGAACAGTCAAGTCGGAGTCCAGAAGCGGGATGTTGTCAAAAGACATTATTCATCAGGCACAGGCGTCTGATGAATGGAATTTAGCCAGGCATGGGGGTGCATTATGCTATTGAAAAGAGCGAAGAGATTGATTGAGTCATTCTTACGTCATTTCGGCAGGTGTTGGACTGCGGATGTCGGTATTGACCTTGGTACCTGCAACACTGTTATAAGCCTGAGTGACAAGGGTATTGTTCTGGACGAACCCTCCGTAGTCGCTGTCAAGAAAGGTACCGATGGTGCTCTGAACAACAACAGTGCGATTGGCGCGGCTGCACACGAGATGCTTGGCAAAACACCCGGCTCAATTCGGGCCATAAGACCTCTGAAAGACGGTGTAATCAGCGACTTTGATGCTACCGAGGCAATGCTCGTTTATTTCATGAGAAAGGCGCAAGGCAGAAGCAGGATAGCCAGACCTCAAGTGGCGATTGCCGTACCGAGCGGAATAACGCAGGTCGAAAGGCGCGCTGTCATCGAAACAGCGGAGCGCGCCGGGGCTCGCAAGGTATATCTGCTTGATGAGCCGATGGCCGCAGGAATCGGTGCCGGACTACCAGTTCGAGATCCCACTGCTTCAATGATAGTTGATATAGGAGGCGGGACCACGGAAGTCGCAATAATAAGCTTGGCCGATATTGCTTGCTGTGATTCAATCCCGGTTGGGGGCGATGCCATGGATGAGGCCATAATCAATTATCTCAAGAAGACTCATAACCTGGTTGCGGGTCAACCAAGAGCTGAAAAAGTGAAGATAGAAATCGGCTCTGCCGCGCCTCTGGAAGAAGAATTGGCAATGGAAGTGGCCGGCAGAGACATGATCACCGGCATGCCGAAAACAATTACGATAGACAGTGGGGAGATTCGTGAAGCTCTCAAAGAACTTATCTGTGCAATTATAGACGCGGTGACCGGAACGATTGAAAGGGCCCAGCCTGAATTGGTTGCCGATTTAATAGACAATGGTATTCACATTTGCGGAGGTGGGTCATTGCTGCGGGGGATGGATACTGTTCTGTCACACGCAACGGGCCTGAAGGTCATAAGAGTTGATGATCCGTTGAAGTCCGTGGCTAAAGGCACTTCCATATACCTTGAAAATCCGGATAAGTGGACATACAGAATTCCCCATTCTGAGTCCGAGACTTCTTATTCTGAGCCCAAGACTTCTTATCGGCAGCCCGAAAGCTCCCATTCCGAGTCCGAAGACTCTTATGCCGAGTCCGAAAACTCATATGCCGAGTCCAAAAACTCATATGCCGAGTCCAAAAACTCATATGCCGAGTCGAAAAGTTCTTATTCCAAGGCCAAGACTTCTTATTCTGAGTCCGAGACTTCCAATTCTGAGTCCGAGACTTCCAATTCTGAGTCCGAGACTTCGAGTTCTGAGTCGGCAAGAGTGCAAAAAACGCGGTAACTGATGAAAGATATTTCATGCATCGTTCTGTTTGGATTCGATGCGCTGAACCGAGATGGCTAAGAAACGAATCGAAATTTCAGAGCGAACGTTGTTCACCTGTCTCATAATACTCGGGCTTGCTGTGTTCTTTGTGCCTCAAACCGCGACAAGCAGACTACAGTTTGCTTTTGTCCGTGTTTTCAGCAAGCCCTTGAGCATTTGTCGTAATTTAACACGGGTGGCATCCAACCAGCAATCGGCACCAAAGTATGTCGATCAGCGCCAATACCTCAAGTTAAGGAATCATCTCGCCAACAATATACAATGGCTGCACCAAGAGCGCGAAAATGTCGCAAAATTATCTGGGCTTCGCAGCAGATCTGTTTGGGAAGGGGTTTGTTTTGTCTTGGCTGATATCATTATAGATTCGACAGATATCTCGCAAAATGAGCTTATCATAAACCGCGGCAAAGATGATGGATTGACTCAGGGCCAGTTTGCAGTTTGCGACTACAGCGTCATCGGAATCATCACGAATCTTGATCGGCGTATGGCTCACGTTCAACTGCTGACCGACCCAAGATCCAAAGTAGTGGTAAAGATCGGTGATTTGGACCTTCAAGGGATAATGCAGGGTAACGGTGACGGTTCGGCGAGTATTGGCCTGATACCTAAAGAGCATAGAATCGAAAAAGGCGACATCATTTATGTCCAGAAAAAGCCGGGCTTCCTGGAAGTTCCCATGATAGCTGGAACGGTAACACAGTGCGAACCGGATGATGAGAATCCACTGCTTTGGAAAATAGCAGTCGAGCCGGCCTCTAACGTGAAGGACATGAAAAGTGTAACTGTAATCACAATGAATTCACAGAAGTACAACAAGGCGGAAGATGTCAGAGCCGTGACTCAAGTCTGAGTTGGTTTGTTGGAAAATAGATAAGGAGAAATCAAGATGAGTCCTCGTCGTTTATACGGTGAACGAGTCCATGGAAAAGGCAAATGGATAATCGCCCTGATAATCGTGGCTCTTGTCGTGTTTAAGATCTACAAACGCAATGTTGGCCCCACTTTTATTGTCGCCGATGAAAGTGAACTTGGGATCTCCGCAGTCGAACCCGACAATGAAGATAGTGCGGTGTTGCCAACAACCCGCCCCGTATCAGATCCGAATGTGCATCACATAGCCGGCTTAAGCCTGGAATCAAATCCAGGGGCGGCCATACCTGTTGATGATATTCTGGCTGAAATTGATACAAACGGGCCTCAAGTCATAGAGGCTCGTGACAAACTCAATGAAATGCTTTCAACAACCATCAGTGAAGAGCAATTGTCATCTGTCAAGAGGCAGCTTTCAGCACTTTCGGAAAAGTGGCTTTTCGGCAGAGCGGTTTTTCCTGATGACAAACTGTGCGGCCGGTATCAGGTCGAGTCGGGAGACAGCCTGGAGGCCCTTGGCAGAAGGTTTAAAGTTCCGTACCGCATTATTATGCGGATTAACAGTATCAGTGATCCCACAGCCCTGCGCGCAGGGGAGACGATAAAAATTGTTAAAGGCCCGTTTCGCTGCAAAGTGTACCGATCGAATTTTAAAATGGACTTATATCTTCAGGATACATTTGTACGGAGTTTTGTAGTAGGCCTTGGCAAGCCCGGAAGGGAAACGCCCACAGGCCGCTGGAGGGTTAAGGGCAAACTCCTATCACCTACCTGGACTGATCCGGATACCGGCAAAACATATGAATCCGGGGACCCTGATTACCCCTTGGGGGCAAGATGGATTGCGCTGGAGGGGTTGGATGGCGACGCCAAGGGCAGGACCGGTTTTGCGATACATGGCACGAAAAATCCGGAGCAGCTCGGCACAGCAGGATCACGAGGCTGTATACGTCTTTACAATGAGGACGTGAAATTAGTGTACGATCTACTCAGGGCTGGCGTATCGGAAGTAGTAGTAGTCGAATAGAAAAGTCCTGCTGTACAAGGCAGGACACGTTTGATCAATTGCACGATCACAAGTCACAGTTGAAGGCAGACTTGTGATCGTTTTTTTTGCGCCTCCAAAGACCGGCCAATTTTCTTTTTGCGGGGGCCTATAAAAACTCAGCTCTTGTCACCAAAGTCCCTCAAACGACCCCTTCCACGCCCCTTGGCCGTTATCCACTTGAATTAGAAGAGTCCTTCTGGTATAATGTTCTCATCGCTCAGGGATAGGAGCTGAGGCATCTGGGGGGCTTCTAAATCGTAGAAGCATTCTTTTGTGAAGGGGGGCTTTTCATGAAAAGAACAGGGCCGAGAAATGTCTTTGCTGTTTCTGCGAATTCCAAACCAGTTCTTCACGCGATTGTTCTTGTGATCATCATTTGCTTCCTGGGCCGTTTTGTTGGCACGAGCCAGGCAAATGGTAACAGCAGAATAGCCTTGCTGATCGCCGCTTTAGATACAGCCCAAAACGGCATAAAGCGTATTGAAACATCCGATAGCGAGGACCCTGTTCAATGGCAAACTGTACAAATGCGCGTAACTGCATATTGTCCCTGCTCAAAATGCTGCGGCAGTTATTCAGATGGCGTAACCGCCTCTGGCCACAGAATATCGCAGGGCGACCGCTTTGTAGCCGCTGATAAGAGATACCCATTTGGAACCGAAATGGTTATCCCCGGCTACAAGAACAGCCAGGCCGTAGAAGTTCTCGACAGAGGTGGCGCAATTCGCGGAAATCGCCTCGACGTGTTCTTCAACTCGCACCAGGAGGCTCTGGAATGGGGTGTCAGACACCTTGATGTAAAAATTCGTCATCAATAGTTGAACGGAATTATTGAGGACGTTTCGCTCGGGCGCTCGGCATGTTTACCGCCGGCGCAACGGGCCCAGGGGGAGTCAGCATTTATCGGAGGGGGGTGCTCTTGCCATGCTTCGACGCACATTCGCACTGACCGGTGCCCTTATGAAACGGGTGCTCATCGCTGTCATTGCGATGGCGATTACGTCGGTTCCCGTCTTGAACGGAAAGACCGCTGATGTCTCTTCGCTTGCATCAACCGACAAGTGCGCGCTGTACGGACGAATCAGGCAGATGGTCAGGGCCCTGGAGTACCCGGACCAGGTAGCCTCCGAACTAATCGAGATGGTCGATAGCTGGAAGGACACGCAGGGACAACCTATTCTCGTCACTCTGAAGGCAATATTGGCCAACTCAGAAGAATCCTGCACAAAAGGCGAATTGTCCAAGACTCAGCTTGCGGGAATTGAGAGGAATGTAATTAGTCACCTCGCCCGGACCATAAAGCAACAAATCGATTACAGACGCGATTTCTTCGAATTGGCCAGCACGGTCAGGAGCCAAAAGACCAACTGCTGCGGTTATTCACAACTGCTTTATATTCTGGGTAGCTCCATAGACCTGTCGGTCCAAGCCGCAAGGGTGATTGAGCCTGTCGAAGGCCCGATGGCGACGGTTCCACAGCACATGGCAAACACAGCCAGACTTGCCGACGGAACGACGATCATTTTAGATCTGACAAGAACAGGTGACTCCTTCGACGCGTCCGCAATGACCAAGGGCGAATATCAGAGCGATTTTGAGTCTGGCCAACGCAATAGCCAGCAGGTTGGATCCAGGGCCGGCAGGGTGCGCCGCACATCAGGTGCACGCGCGATTGCCGGGGCATGTTTCATCGAGCAGCTTGCGGCCCGGGGGGACGGCTCAGGAACCGATAATGGAAGAGTTCAAACACTCGACCGAAATGAGCTGATTGCCGAACTCCACTTTAGCCGGGGAACGCTCTATCATTCTTCGGACCGCAGCGCCGAGGCGATCAAGGCCTACAGCAAAGCCATCAGGGCCAATCCGAAATGTGCCAGGGCATACAACAACCGTGGAAGTGTTTATCTCACCGCCGGCAGGTACAAGAAGTCCATCTCCAACTTTGACAAAGCGATTCAGTTCAATCCCGAATTCGCTCACGCCTACCACAACCGTGGAAATGCCCGCTTCGCCTTGGGCCTCTACAGCCAGGCCATCTCGGACTATACGCGCGCTATCGAACTTGGAGCCGAACTTGAGCGCACGTTTCTCAAACGCGGATCTGCCTACCTGAAATCTGGACAGTATGCCCAGGCAGTGGCCGACTACACAAAAGCCATTGAACTCGATCCGAAATCCTCGTGGGCGTACTACGGCCGTGGGACGGCCCGGGCCATATCAGCAGACCGGGCAAGGGCCAAAGATGATCTGCTGAAGGCAGTCAGACTTGATCCAGCCCTGAAGAGGCATGTTAAGGAAGTCTCCAATCAGTTCGAGCTGAATCTGACACTCACTAGCCACTCATCTTCTGGCTGAGGTATCCAGCGATCGCCCGTCTGGCCGTTCAATGTCGGCACAAAATCTACAAATGTGTGCCCGCAATCTGGCCGATATCGAACTGGACAGGAGTCCTGAGGGCGTTTCATTCGCATGCTCGTTATTTCTGGCGTCGGTGGAACGGACACAGGAGGGATCAGCATTTGTTGAAGCGGGTGCTCTTATATGCTTGGACGTACACTCTTACCAGTTGGTGCGCATAATAAACAGGTGCTCATCGGTGCTATTATAGCGGCGATTATGGGAATTTTCGTCTTGAACCCAAGAGCCGCCGCGGCTCATTCGCTTGCGCCGACCGATGAGGGCGTGCTGTATGGACAAATCAGGCAGATAGTCAGGGAGCTGGAGTACCCGGACAAAGTGGCGTCCGAATTAGTCGAGATGGTCGATAGCTGGAAGGACGCACAAGGACAACCTGCTCTCACCGCCCTAATGGCAATATTGGCGAACTCAAAAGAATCCTGCATGAGAGGCGAATTATCGGAGATTCAGCTTGCGCGCATTGAGAAGAATGTAGTTAGTCAACTTGCCCGGACCATAAAGAAACAAATAGGCTACAAGCACGATTGCTTTGAGTTGGCCAGCCTTGTCAAAAACCACAAGACCAACTGCTGTGGCTATTCACAACTGCTTTACATTCTGGGTAACTCCATCGACTTATCGGTCTCGGCCATAAGGGTGATTGAACATGTGGACGGCCCGATGGCGACGGTTCCACGGCACATGGCAAACACAGCCAGGCTTGCCGACGGGACTACGATCATTGTAGACCTGACAAGAACAGGCGACTCCTTCGGCGCGTCCGCCGTAACAAAGGGCAAATATCAGAACGATATTGAGCCGGGCCCAAACGAAGGGCAAGACGCCAGATCGAGAAGCGGCAGGACCTACACCAGATCAGGTGCACGCTCGATTGGCGAGGTGTGTTTCATCGAGCAGCTTTCAGCCCGCGGGCAGGACCTGCAAACCGATAATAGAATAATCCAAGTGCTGGACCGAAACGATTTGATTGCCGAAATCTACTTTAGCCGGGGAACCCTCTACCATTCTTCGGACCGCAGCGCCGAGGCGATCAAGACCTACAGCAAGGCCATCAAGGCCAATCCGAAATGCGCCAGGGCATACAACAACCGGGGAACTGTCCATCTCACCGAGGGCAGGTACAGAGAGTCTACCTACGACTTTGACAAAGCGATTCAGCTCAATCCCAAATTCGCTCATGCGTACTACAATCGAGCGAATGCCCGCTTTGCTCTGGGCCTGTACAACAAGGCCATCTGCGACTATACGCGCGCTATCGAACTCGGAGCAGGATCTGAACGCACATTTCTCAAACGAGGGCTTGCCTTCCTGAAATCCGGACAGTATGGCCGGGCAGTGGCCGACTACACCAGAGCCATTGAACTCGAGCCGAAATCCTCGGGGGCATACTACAGGCGTGGGACGGCCTATGCCATGTTAGCAGACCGGGCAAGAGCCAAAGAAGACTTGCTAAAGGCAGTCAGGCTGGATCCGACCCTAAAGACACAGGTTGAGCAAATGTCCGATCAGTTCGAGCTGGGCTTGACAGTCGGTTAGTCTGGGAAGATGGCCCGCTGTTTCTACCCGAAAAAAGGTTGAGCGAAATATCTTCAAGAATAGACTTCTCGGCCTGGTCCGGATTTTCATCGGCACTCCGGCGACCACCATCCGGATCATATTGCCGGACGCGAGTCTGTCAGGCATAGATCCACAAGTTCGTTGATCACCGCCGTGCCGGCGCACATTACTTTGTCGGCCCCGCCCCAGTAAAGCTTGAGTGTGCCGTCTTCTTCGTCGACTGCGCCGCAGGTGAAGACCACGTTGTGCACGTAGCCGGTGACTTCCCATGGGTCTTCGGGCTGAAGTATCCAGCGATCCCCTACGCCGAGGATTTGTGCGGGGTCGTCGAGTTTGTGCAGGGCGGCGCCCAGGCGGTAGACGTGGCCGTCCATCGTGGGGAAGACGCCATGATAGATGCTCAGCCACCCCTTCTCGGTACGGATCGGCGGAGCACCCGGGCCGATCTTCATCTCGTCCCAGTGGTACGGCACCGGTTTCATCACCAGCCTCGAATCGCCCCAGTGGCGGAGGTCGGGTGAGAAGCTTATCCAGATTGACCATGGGCTGATATCCGAATGCGGCCTGTCGAGCTTGACATATCTGTCATTGATCTTTTCTGGAAAAAGTACGGTGTTTCGGTAGTCGGCCTGCGTGATCAAGGCGAATCTTTCGACCGAGACGAAATCGTACGTTCTTGCCAGGGCGATTCGGACGCCGTGCGGCGAATAGGCGCTGTAGGTTATGTAGTACGCGTCTTGAAGATGTGTAATTCGCGGATCTTCCACGCCGAAGGCTTCGTACTCGCAGAAGACCGGTTCTGTGCTCGGCGTCATAAACGGTTCGGGCCCGGCTTTGAAATTGAAACCGTCTTCGCTTTCAGCAAGGCCAATGATGGACCTGCCCGTGTCGAGGTGCGAGCGGAACAGCATTATGTACCGGCCGTTGAATTTTGTAACGCCGGCGTTGTGGACTGTCTGGACGGGGTAAGGAATGTCGTCCTTGGTAAGAATGGGGTTGCCCGGATAGCGGGTGACAAATTGTTTTTGCATAACTTACGTCCTTGCAGATGTCTATTCCTTGGCCACTAAGGCACGAAGTCACCAAGTCTTTTGTATTCTGAATTCGTGTCCCTTCGACTGCGCTCAGAACATGCTTTGTGTCTTGGTGGCTATTACTTCTGCTCCTGCCGCCGGAAGATTTCTTCGTAGACTTTTTCGTAGCCGGCGACCATACAGTCGATGGTAAAGTTCTCCTGCACTCGCTGCAGGCACTTCTTTCGGTCGATAAGGCCGAGCTTGCCGACGGCTTCGACCGCTTCGCCGACGTTGTTGACCAGATAGCCGGTCTGTCCGTCCGCGATCACCTCACGGCACGAGCCCAGGTCCATCGCGATTACCGGCACGCCGGCCGCCATCGACTCGGCCATCACCAGGCCAAAACGCTCGGGGATGGTGTTCAGATGGAGAACCGCGCTCGCTTCTTTCAGAAGCGCGTCTCGCTGGACGGGGTCGACCGGACCTATGAACCTGATCGACGAATCATTGATGTGCGGCTTGACGAGTGTGTCGAAATAATTCTGATCCTGGATAATGCCCGCTATAATCAGGTCTTTGTCTGCCTTCTTTGCCACTTCAATAGCCAGGTGCGTGCCTTTGTCGCTGTGTATGCGCCCGTAATGGACGAGCGTCTCGCCCGGCTTCTCTCTGAAAGTGAGATTGGAAAGATCTATGCCGTTGTAAACAGTCGCCAGGTACGGCAGGCCCGGATCGCGGTCGGAGTCACTGATAGAGACATAGTATGAATCCTTGTGGTCGTGGTAGACGCGCAGAATGTCGGGGTCTGAGAATCCGTGGATGGTCGTCAGCATCGGCGTCTTGATCAGCGGCAGATAGGTCAGGGGAATAAAGTCGAAGTTGTTATGGATCAGATCGAATTGGTGCGCACGGGCCATCACCTTGGAGATGTGCAGGCAGGTCGAGACCAGAGGGATCTGTGATTTGTCCTCCTCGTAGCCACGTTCGATCCAGCCTTCGAGCTTGGCATCAGTGACAGACTCTTTCGTGGCGAATAGCGTGACATTCTTCCAGCCCCGGGCCACCAGCCCTTCGGTGATATTGCTGGCAACTGTTTCCCAGGCGCCGTAAGCCCGCGGCGGCGTGCGCCAGGCCACCGGTGAGAGAACTGCAATCCGTTTTTCTTTTAGCTTGCTCAGTGCATACTGCATTTTTCGTTCGGCCTCATGCCCTTCGCACTTCTTCCTTGATTCGCTGTATATGTCCTCGACCCAGACCCTTTACCTCGCAGCCCAGCTCGAAATACTGACGGATTCTATTATCGTCCAAGATGCCGAAGCAGTCAATAACCGCCAGCGGCCGGCCCGCCCATTCGACGATCTTTTCCGGATCAAGCTCGAGATAGGGTGTGTGGGGCACGGCCAGGATAATTGCCTGCGCGCCGGCCAGGGCGCCGGCCAGATCGTCCCGGATGCGAAGATCGACCAGCTCATCCTGATTGCGGAAAAACCGCGACAGAGAATGGCCGGGTGCAGGATACGTATCCTGCGATTCCAGCTCGTACCAATGCTCGAGATAGGGATCATGCACCCGCATCTCGGCTCCCATTTCGGTGAGCTTGCGAACGACAACTTCCGAGCCGCTATAGCGGGTATCGCCGACATCCTGGCGATAGCTTGCTCCACACAGAAGTACGCTCGCGCCGGCCACTTGTCGGCCCATGTTCCGAAGAGCGTCTCTGGTCAGCGTCGCCACGTGCAGGCCGCGCGTGTCGTTGATGTCAATCGCCGTGGTCGTCAATTTGAAGATGTCGTCATCGAAGCCGAGAATGTGCTTGTATGCCCAGTAGCCAAGACCACCGTCCTTGGGCAGGCAGTAGCCGCCGATGCCGGGGCCGGGGAAGATCATGTTGCTGTGCGTCGGCCGCACCTTGATGGCCTTGGCGACCTTGATCAGATCGACGCCGTTGCGCTCGGCGAACAGGCTCCACTCGTCGAGAAACGCCAGTATCGTGGCGCGGTAGGAATTCTCGACGATCTTGGTTGTCTCGGACTCGATCGGGCGGTCCATCACGGTCAGAGGAAACTCTTCAGTGTTGAGCACCTCTTTGAGGAACTTCTCGACGCGCTGCCTGGCCTCTGTATTGCAGCCCGAGCAGACTCGCCAGAAATCACGTATGGACGAAATATAATGCCTGCCGGGCATTACACGTTCAAAACTGTGCGACAAAAGAGGTTCCGAGTCTATGCCACGGTCGGCGAAGGCCTTCTTCATCACAGGCCAGGCGACAAATTCGGTGGTCCCCGGGGCAACCGTCGTCTCGATCAACGTCAGGCAATGCGGTGGAATCTTTTCGGCGATGGTCTTTATCGTGGCCTCGAGAGCGGCCATTTCCGCATGTCCCGTGCGCATGTTGCCGAGATCCTTCTTTGTGTAGTCACACTGGACGTCCACGACCACGCAATCGGCCAGTTTGAGACAATCGCTGTTGTAGGTGCCGATCAGCGTTTTCTTGTCGCGCACGCAACGGGCGATCATCGGCTCGACCTCGGGATCCTCAGCCTTGACGGGGGAGACGCCCTGATTGAGCAGCGGAATCTTCCAATAGCTGCGCACGCTGGGCCGCTGACAGCCGATAACGAATTTGCCTGGCTTGCCGGTCTCCTTATCAACTGTGTCGGCGATAATAGCCGCCATCACTGCGCCGACGAAACCGACGCCCATCACCACGACGATTTCTTGGCCCTCATCTCGCGCGGCCTTGACCAGGGACTCAACGCGCTGGAATTCGCCGGCATACTCGTCTTGCTGGGGGATGGCAAATTTTTCGCCAGCCGGACTCACTGAATAATCAGCCATCTTGACACCTCGCTTGAGAAGTTTCCACTTGTATCCTGCATCTATCCTGCATCACTTATGCACTCGGCAAAAACCTGCGGGCAGTTTACCATCAATTTTCCACGTGGCAAGCTTTTCCCGCGTCGTCGAAGGTTGGCCCCCGCCGGGCCGATCCCTGTACCGTTTGCCCTTGCATTATAGGAGCAGAAATGGTACAATTTCTGTAGATTTTTGTGGTATTCTCGCGTGAGTATTTCCCGAGCCGATAGTACTTGCGGCTGGAGGGTAGTAATGAAAGAAGGCTCTGCTTTGGCCTTGATCGTCATCTCCTTGGTTCTCGCGTTTGCCGGTGCCGGACGGGCCGCTGACGGCGAGTTTGAATACCCGTGCTATCTGCGCGACGCCTACGACGCCGACGACAGTTGCTGGACGGGTATGGACGCTCAAGGCCGGTATGAAGGTCCTATTCGAGTAATTCCTGAACGCTGGCTCCTCGGCCCGCCCCCGTCCGAGAAGTCGGGGGTCACTCTGCCGCCAGACCACTGGGTAGAGCTTCAGTTTCGCGCCCCGATAGTGGACGGGCCTGGCGACGACATAATGCTGATTGAGTTGGGACCCGTCAGCGAGCAGGCCCTCGTCTTCATCACCGACGGCGCCGAAGAGGAGTATCTCGTCTCAATAGCCGAGGCCGGCAGCGTCGGCGGCGGGGTGGACCCGACAGAGATAGGTTTTGACATCGCCGGTCTGGGCCTGCCATTCACCCCTCGGGCGGTCCGGATTGTCGGATTGGACCACGGCGGGGAAGCACCCGGGTTCGACGTGGCCAGCGTACGAGCGAGAATCAGCAACAACTGCGGCCAAATATCCTGCAATCCGGTTCCCGTAGACGGCGCGGTGAATGTCCTGGCAGATGCCGTCCTGAGTTGGACGCCAGCGGGCTCGGGCGGGCATAATCTGCTGCATTTGTCAACGGACGTTGCCGATCTGGGCGGGACCGGGCGCGTGCTGGATGCCAACAGCTTCGATCCGGCCGGCTTGGAATTGGCAAGCACCTACTATTGGCGCGTAGATGAGGTCAGCGATCCCGGCGCCGGGGCCGGTGCAGCCTGGAGCTTCACCACCGCCGACCATCTTGTGGTGGATGATTTTGAGGCGTACGAAGTACTTGTTGATCCTTCAGATCTCGACAGCAAGACAATCTACGACGAGTGGAAGAACGCCGACGTGTACATCTCGACCGAGCGGACTCACGAGTGCAGCAAAAAGTCGATGGCATTCGGCTACTATTATTACCGTGACAGCGTCTATTCCGAGGTGGTCCATGCCTTTGATCCGCCGCAGGATTGGGCCAAGATCGGCGTCAAAGTCCTGGAGTTGCTCTTCTTAGGCGAGCAGTACAATTCCAAAGGACAGATGTATGTGGTTTTCAACGATGGAAATTCCGAGACTATTGTGCCTTACCCCGGCGATGCAAACGATATCAGAAGCGAGGCTTGGCAACGATGGAGGGTCGAGCTGAGCGACTTTAACGATCTGGATTTGAGCAATATCGAGAGCTTCTCCATTGGTTTTAGCACCACCCTGGCGGAGCCGTACGCAACTGGCAGCGGCACGGTTTACTTCGACGACATTACGCTGCATGCGTCCCGGTGCCTCCAGGAGAACAGGCCGGCGGCTGATCTCAATGGCGATTGTGCTGTCAACTTTGCGGACATCGAAGAACTCGCGTATACCTGGCTCGACAGAGGACGCAACAGCCAGGTGGTGACGGCACCGAACGCGCCGGTGGCCTGGTACAAGTTTGAAGACAACGTCGACGACAGCGCCGGCAGCGCCCACGGGTTGCTGCGCGGCAGCCCGACATTTGCTCCCGGCGTGCACGGCAAGGCGATACACTTCGATGGTGACGAAGACTACGTGGAGCTGACGCGGGCGACCAATCTTTTCGCAGCAATCAACTCCGGAATAACCATCGCTTTCTGGCAATACGGTGCCGACTCATCGCATCTGACCGATACGCTATGTTGCTCGGACTATGTCTATGGCGACAGCGATCCGGCTATAGCCGTCAACCTTGGCTGTTGGAGGCGACCCGGCCGGTACAACTGGGATTGTGGAGAACCTCGGTCGTTCCGTGAACGGCTCAGCGGAAACCACCGCTACGAGAGCGAATGGTCCGGTCGATGGAACCATTGGGCGTTCACGAAGGATGTGCGTCGGGGGCAGATGCAGATCTTCCTCAACGGGCGGCTCTATGACAGCCGGGCCGGGGCAGACTCACCAATCGCGCGGATCACATCATTCGAGATCGGTTCCGGCCACTACGGCGGTTACGACGGCTTGATCGATGACTTCCAGATCTACGATTACGCGCTCTCACAGAGCGAAATAGCCCACGCGGCCACCAACGGCACCGGCGTCTTCGACCTGCCCCTGATGCTGCCGGGCGATTTGAACAGCGACAACCGAATCGACTTGGCCGATTTCGCATTTTTGGCCGAAAATTGGCTCAAAAATGGGCTATGGCCATGATATTTGGGCAAACTAAGCCTCTATTTCGGTCGACATATGTTGTGGTCGATGTGTCAACGACAACAAATATGGGTTTATTTGGAGAGTTTTTTCTTGACCGCTGCGTATGGACACCTTAGGATGTGGTCAAGTATGATGCTCATTATGAATGAGATCGTTGGTCGTCCCGTGTAATCTGTGGTTTCGTCGTTACTTAGCCAAGGGACGCACAAGAGAGAAGGCTTGCAGGTCTTTTCTTTTGCGGAATTGAAGTTGCAAAGATATTTTCGGCGATGTCCGTGGTCGAGCAGGTGTGTTGTTGCGGCCTTGAACATATAGCCGAAAGTAAATTTAGCGTGAAACGAAATCTGCTTGAAAGAGCGTTCGCTTATCCGAGAGGAAATGTCAGTGTTGAGTAACAAATCAGCCTGTTTTGGCCAAAAGATCGACTTCTTTTTGCCGATTGTCTCGTCGCCAAAGGAGATTCTCGCGGCATGTAGCTGATTTTGCGCTCGCGCGAAAGGGATTTCGTAATTCATAGCCATTTCTTTGTGACTTTCCTGCCGCCGGAGGCCCGATCCATTCCATTGGGCAACGTTTGTATTACTCTGTAATAAGTGCAATGGAAAGGTACAAAAAAATGGATGTCATAATGATGGAAGTTGCTCTTTCAGACATCATGGCCACCTTTATTGCCTTTCTTCTGGGAATCAGTCTGACTCTTATTGTTGTACAGATGATTTCCAGAGCGAAAGCCAAGACGTTGAAGCAGGACCTGGACAGACAGGTTGAAGGCGCCAAGAGAGAAGCAGAGAACATAATCAAATCCGCCCAGATCGATGCCGCCGCCGAGACAATCAAGAAGAGGGAGCAACTTAACGCCGAGGCAAACAAAGTCCGCGGTGAGCTCCACGAAACTGAGATGCGTCTGACCAAGCGCGAGGATACGCTTGATCGCCAGGCGGAGTTGCTCCAGCAGCGCGAGAACGGGCTGAAAAGCCAGCAAAAGGAGGCCGAGAGAAAGCTGCACAATATCGACCTGAAGGAAAAGCAGCTTTCGATCCTGATGGCCCAGCAGAAGAACCAGTTGCTGAAGATCACGGCAATGAATATGGATGAGGCCAGAGAGCTGCTGTTAAAGCGTCTGGAAGACGAGTGCGAGCACGAAATGTCATCTTTGATCCAGCGCAAAGTCGAGGAGACCACCGAGACCGCCGACGAAAAGAGCCGGGAAATAATCAGTTCGGCCATTCAGCGGTATGCCGCCGAGCAAACCTGCGAAGCCACCGTCTCGACCGTGGAAATACCGAACGACGACATGAAAGGCAGGATCATCGGCAGAGAGGGACGCAACATCCGTGCCTTCGAGAAAGCCACGGGCGTGGACGTGATCGTCGACGACACGCCCGGGATGATAGTTGTCAGCGGCTTTAGTCCCGTCAGACGAGAGGTGGCCCGACTTTCGATGGAGCGCCTCATCCAGGACGGTCGCATACATCCGTCTCGCATCGAAGAGCTTGTGGCACAGACGAAGAAGGATGTCAACAACAAGGTTCTGCAGATCGGCAAGAACGCTGCAGTGGAGACCAACATCAGGGGATTGAACAACAAAGTGGTCGCTCTGATAGGCGCCTTGGCCTACAGAACCAGCTACGGCCAGAACGTCCTTCGTCACAGCGTGGAGGTCGCGTTTCTCGCTCAGGTCATGGCTGACGAGCTTGGGCTGGACGGTTCGATAGCAAGGCGTGCCGGACTGCTGCACGACATCGGCAAGGCGATCGACCACGAAGTCGAAGGTAACCACCCCACAATAGGGGTCAACTACCTCAAGCGTTTCAGCGAGTCGTCTATCGTGCTCAATGCAGTCGCGGGACATCATGGCGATGTCCCGCCGGATAATCCATATACGCCGCTCGTTGCCGCCGCCGATGCCATCAGCGCCTCGCGGCCTGGTGCCAGAAGAGAAACGCTCGAGAGGTACATCAAGAGGCTCGAGAAACTCGAGGAAATCGCAGCCAGCTTCAAAGGGGTCGAGAACGCATACGCAATCCAGGCCGGGAGGGAAATCCGCGTTATCGTATCGGCCGAAGATGTGGACGACCAGTCGGCCATGAAGATTGCCCGCGACATCGCCAACAAGGTCGAAAACGAGATGACGTATCCCGGGGAGATCCAGGTAACACTGTTGCGTGAGGTCCGCTGCATAGAATACGCAAAATAGTCTCGTATGTCGTGGCCGCAGCGAGCATGATATAGACGTGAAGATACGAACATACGAAAATGAAGCTGAATATTCTTTGTATTGGTGACATAGTAGGTCGGCCCGGCAGGCGCATTATGGGCGAGAAGCTAAAGCCCCTGATCAGACAGCTGGAGGTCGACTGCGTGATAGCCAATGCCGAGAACGCCGCCGGCGGCTCTGGTCTGACACCACAGATTTATGAGAAGCTGCTGCGAACCGGCGTCAATTTGATCACTCTCGGCGACCACACTTACCGCAAACGAGGCATAATCCAAACGCTGGAGACAGCTGACAACATCGTCCGGCCGGCAAACTTCTCCGAACGCGCGGCCGGCAAGGGCGTCGCGTTCTACCGGACAAACAAAGGACCTGTAGTGGCGGTGGTCGCCCTTATAGGTCGTCTGTTTATGAAACCGGGGGACTGTCCCTACAATGCTGTCGACAAGATCCTTTCGCGGATCAGCCAAGAGGCCGACATCGTCATAGTCGATTTCCACGCCGAGGCAACCAGCGAGAAGATCGCCATGGGCTATCATTTGGACGGCAGGGTCAGCTTGTGTTTCGGCACCCATACTCACGTCGTGACCGCTGACGAGAGGGTTTTACCTGGAGGCACTGCGTACATCACGGACATCGGCATGACGGGGGCACACCATTCAGTGCTCGGTCGAAGTGTGGAGAATGTTCTAAAGGCTTTCAGAACGCAGATGCCGTTCCCCTTCGAGATAGCGACCGATGATGTAAGGCTAAACGGGGTTCTTGTTACCGTTGACAGCAATACGAAAAAAGCCGACAAGATCGAGCGCATTAGAGTTGACACCGATGTCGAAGAGGCGAAGACTTACGACAGCGACGACGGCAAGCCGGAATACCTCAACAACAACTTTTGACCTCGCGCAGCATACACGTTTTTGACTTTTGTCCGATGGCTTTGACGGCTACGATTGTTGGCTGCGACTATCCCAGGAAGGGATTGTGGGCCTTTTCGTGTCCTATTGTAGTGGCCGGGCCGTGGCCGGGGTAAACCTTAGTTTCATTGGGGAGCGTAAAGAGCTTGTTCTTTATGCTGGCGATCAGCTGTGACGTGCTGCCGCCCGGAAAATCCGTTCGGCCCACCGACTCGGCGAAAAGTGTGTCACCGACGAAGGCGATGCCGTCCTGCTTCGAGTAAAGGCAAATGCCGCCGGGCGTGTGACCCGGAGTGTGAAGCACGAGCAGCTCCATGCCGGCCAAATCGATAACGCTCTGGTCTTGGAGAGAGAAATCCTCCGGCGCCGTGCGCAGCGGCACGCCGGTCATAGCGGACAGATTTGCCCGGGGATCTGTGAGCATTTCGGCGTCCAGAGTGTGCATGTAGACCTTCATTTCCGCGAAACGGCTGCGAAGCGCCACCAGACCTCCAATATGATCTGCGTGGCCATGAGTGAGGACTATCGCGACTGGATTGAGTTGCTGCTCTTCGAGAAAGTCGGCCAATCCGCCGATATCGAGACCTGTGTCGATCACCAGGCAGTCGGTGGCTGTTTCGCTTTGGCGCAGGACGTAGCTGTTGGTTTCGTAGGCACCCAAGATCAGACTGTCAATTTTCATTCCTTATGCTCCTTTTCAAAGGCCGGTTATGGTAGGGCAAAGGGCTCGCGCCGTCAAGAAGTCTTTGCACTTGACCGGCAAGCCCAAGTCTGTTACTGTGCCGCGATTGTTGCCCGCGCACAAACGGTGTATGAAACGTTCGGCGCCTGAAAGATCGGAGAAAGTTATCGAATGAAGGCCTTTTGGCGAATATTCAAATATATCTGGCCGCAATGGCCGAGATTGATCGTGGTGTTCAGCACCGCGATAATTGTCGCGATCCTGCTTTCGGTCAGTTTCATGACGATCATCCCGCTGATGAAAGTGATGCTCGGCCAGGAGGGTCTGCATGGCTGGGTCGACCGCAAGGCGTGTGACCGGAAATACGGCGTAAGTATCTACCTGCCTGACGTGGCGGATATTACGACCGGTAGAGCGCAGGATATGATGCACAGCCTTCTGGTAACGGGCGTCGAAGAGGACAGTCTGGCCCATTTGGCCGGGCTGCAGAATGCCGACAGAATCGTGGGGGTCGGTGCACATAGTCCATCGCCGGAGAATCCGACGATCGCGGCGTCCAAAATATTAGAGGAACTGGCGAACAGTGACGACGCCCTAATCGTCGTTGAGGTCGTAAGATTGGATCCGAACAACGTGCCCAAGTCTGAGAGACTTAACCTCCACAACCCCTCAGACGAAGATTTCATATCAGGACTGGACTGGGGCCGGGTCCGCAGGGCCCGGTGGTCACTCGAACTGGGCTTGGTGGCAAAGGCCCAATGGGCGGTCGGCTTTCTGCCAAGAGAGCAGGATCAGGCAAGCAAGACAGATGCCGTGGTGTTTATCATTATTGCAATGGGTATTCTGACCATCATTCGCTGCCTGGCGAAATTCTATCAGGGCTACATGGCACACAAGGTCATGCAGGTAGCCATCACTCGGATGCGCGAGGATGTCTTCGGACATGCCATCGAAATGCCGATGGGATTCTTCGCCAGCGAAAGGCCGACCGACACGATCAGCAGAATTATGCGTGATACGAATTTAATGGCCTCATCGATCAAGACGATGCTTGGGCGGGCCCTTCGCGAGCCGCTCAATGCATTTTTCATGCTGATATGTGCAATGCTCCTGAGCTGGCAACTCGTGCTGATCTTCTTGTGTATGGGACCGTTCGTGGTGGGGTTGATAGCTCTTTTCGGCAGGAAGATGAAGAAGGCAACCAAGAGATCACTAGTGGCCGGGTCGCAGATGCTTGCCAAGCTCAATGGAGTTATGGCCGGTTTGAAGGTCGTCAAAGTGTACAATCAGCAGGATCATGAAAGAAGCAATTTCAAAACGATAAACGACAGGTTGCTCAAACAGTTATTGACAATCGCCAAGGTCAACGCCGCCACGACGCCCGCGCTTGAAGTTTTCGGCATGATCGGCGCAGCCATGGCCCTGGTAGTGGGGGCACATTGGATCACTCAAAGCACAACGACTGAAAACCGGATAGAAGGTCCGACGTTCTTTGCCCTTCTGGTTTTGCTTGGAGTGGCCGCCGAATCCGTGCGAAAGGCCAGCGGAGTGTGGAATAGAATCCAGGAAGCCAACGCTGCGGCAGAGAGGGTTTTTGCCGTAATGGATGAGCCTCTCGAAGACGATTCGCCTGGGGCACCGGCCCTTGAGCCTGGGAAGGACAAGATCGAATTCGTGGATGTCGCTTTCACCTATCCCGGCGAGCGGGCGCAGGTCCTGAAAGGGGTGAACCTCACCGTCCAGGCCGGTCACAATGTCGCCATAGTAGGACCAAACGGCTCGGGCAAGACAACCTTGGCCAATCTGATCCCCAGGTTCTACGATCCCGACAGCGGACAGATCTTGATAGACGGCAAAGACATTCGCGAGGTTTCACTGGTTAGTCTGCGCAGCCAGATTGCGATGGTGACCCAGAATATCGTGACTTTCAACGACACGATCGAGGCTAACATAGGATACGGCAAGGCACAAGCCACATCCGAGGAGGTTGAGCAAGCCGCCAGGCGAGCGTATGCTCACGAATTTATCAGCGCGCTGCCGCAGGGTTATGATACGGTAATAGGCGAGCAGGGGGTGGGGCTAAGTGGCGGACAACTTCAGAGGATCGTCATTGCACGGGCAATCCTGAAGGACCCGGCGATCTTGATTTTTGACGAAGCCACCAGCCAGGTC
This sequence comes from Phycisphaerae bacterium SG8_4, assembly GCA_001303465.1. GTDB lineage: Bacteria > Planctomycetota > Phycisphaerae > Sedimentisphaerales > Anaerobacaceae > SG8-4. The sequence goes on along the minus strand of LJTR01000001.1, from coordinate 9,785 downwards.
GATGCCGACAGCGAGGCCAAGATCCATAATGCCATCGAGCAGGTCATGCAGAACAGAACGACTTTCATAATAGCCCACCGCTTCAGCACGGTTATCAGCGCAGATGTGATAGTCGTGATGAATGACGGGCGGATCATCGCTCAGGGCCAGCACGACGAACTGATACAGACCTGCCGGTTGTACCAAAGTCTGTACGAAACGCAGTTAGTTAAGATGTAGCACAGGCGATTCGGGCGTAGAACCAGGCCACTTGGTACGGCTGTTCCGCTCGGATTTGCCCGGCCGGAGGGTGAATTTTCCCCTCGTCGTGTGGAAAATTCGCACTTTGATTCACAGGACATTGCCCATCTGGCCGATTAAGACAGGTGATGTCAGCCGAGGATGCAGTATTGAGCCCGGCGATCGAGACAAAGAAGCGGTTTTCCGTGCTAGATTGCTGTTGTGAAGATGTCCCTTAGTGTTGTGGGGAGTTGAAGTTATGCCTGATCTTCTGCGCCAAGCAAAAGCTCACGACCTTTTTGTGAGGTACGAGGGTAACCCTATACTTACGGCGGATAGTTGGCCCTACGCGACAAACGCCGTCTTCAATCCCGCCGCGGCTAAGCTAAACACCGAGACGCTTCTGTTGATTCGCGTCGAGGACATGCGCGGCTTTTCGCATTTGACCGTCGCCCGCAGCGCAGATGGATTCACGAACTGGGAGATTGACCCGACGCCGACCATGGAGGCAGACCAGAACTCCCGAGAGGAAAAATGGGGACTCGAGGATCCGCGCATTGTCTGGCTTGAAGAGCAAAAACAGTACGCGGTCACCTACGTTTCGTTCAGTGAGGGCGGTCCGGTGGTGTCGCTGGCAATCACCAAGAATTTCAAGACATTTGCCCGTCTGGGCGGCCTGCTGCCGCCGGAGGACAAGGATGCATGTCTGTTTCCTCGCAGGTTCAACGGGCGATTCGCATTGATTCATCGGCCCATCGTCCGGGGCGAGGCCCACATGTGGATCAGCTTTTCGCCCGATCTCAAACACTGGGGCGATCACAGACCTTTGATCAAAACAAGGCAGGCCTTTTGGGACGGTCACAGGGTCGGGCTGGCCTGCCAGCCGGTCGAAACTCCGCAGGGCTGGCTGCTGTTCTATCACGGTGTGCGCGATACCACTGCCGGGGCGATATACCGCGTGGGTCTGGCCCTTCTGGATTTGAATTCACCCTGGAAAGTCCTGCGCCGGGGCGACGAGTGGATCCTTGGGCCAAGCGCGATCTATGAACGTATCGGCGACGTCAGCGACGTTGTATTCCCCAACGGTGCAATTGTCCAGAAGGAGACGGATCAGATTCACCTCTACTACGGGGCTGCCGACAGCACCATCGCTGTGGCCACGGCGAAACTGGGCGATTGTATCGACTATATTATGTCTTGCCCAAAGGGAGAAGATTGACACCCGCTCAATCTCTGGCGGCCAAGGTGCAGGATCATTGTTTTGCTGTGCTGCCCATCGGCTGTCGTCTATAGCTTTGCCGCCTGGTGGTCTATGGCCAGCTTGCCCCGCACTCTCTCGAGCATCTGCGCCTTGCTCTGGATCCTCCAGACAAGTATGGCTATCGGCTCTCTCTTTCTATCTTCTCTGAAGGTTATTATTATCCGGCCAAAACCCATGAGCCTTTCGAGAAAATCGCTCGTGTCGATGCGGCTGTTGTAGTCCTCCCTGCCTATCTGCTCTCCGGACTCAGTGGGGCCTTCCTGCAGGTTCATGTAGTTGGGGGTGATAGTAACGTAGTAGAAAAGACCCTTGAGCCAGGAGACTAAGACGGCGAAGAGCCCCATCAGGCCAACCACTAGGTAGACCGCAGCATTCATGGACAAGGCAATGTTCTTGAATAACCTCAGGAAGGGTATGACCCAGCCGAGCAGGTGAAGCCATAAGAGGAAGAAGCCTACACCCACGACGGCGATAAGCAATATCTTTATGCTGATATTGTATTCCTCAACGAGGAAGTTCAGGAAAAATATGGCTGCCCACACGCCGCCTATTGCCGGATGTTCGCCAACGAAATAGCAGACCACCGCAGCGATAAACGATGCGACGATCGTGGGGACATAGAGTATCTTGGGCGTCCACGAAAAGACGATCAGCCAATCATTGATGTCGGGATCATCTCTGACCACTTTCTGCATCCGCAGTCTCGTACGCAGGGGCTTTCTGAACAGGAAACCTGCCAAAATGCTGCCGCCGATTGCGCCTGCGGCGATGTAGATTGCTATCATCTGATTTGAGAACCACCCAACCTCCCTTGCCTTCGGCACCAGGTAGAAGGCCAGCCCGCCGACAGTCGCGACCACCGCGATCGCCAGAATACCCCAGAGTATTATCTTCTTGTTCGGCTTCGAAACCTTCGCCTCGGCTACGGTCTCTGGTTTGGCTGAGACCTTTGGCTCCTCAGGGACCGGAGACTCGGCTTGATTGGCGACGCCGTTCTCACTGCCTTCGACACTCTGTTCGTCCATGATATGCCCTTTCAAGAATGAGCTGTGAGTTCTGCAAAATGCAGATCAGGCATATGTTATTGGAAATCGCCCGGCGAGGCAAGAGGTTCCCATTGCACCTTGGCGGCGCCCAGCAGTGTGCCGGTGGCGTAGGCCAGATCGATAAGCGATATTTGATATTCGGCCAGGGCCAGAATCTCGCGGCTCTGAGCGTCGGCAAAGTTTGCCTGCGCCTGGAGAACATCGGTGGATATCCCCAGCCCCAGCTCGAATTGGCGCTGCTCGGCCCCGAATAGCCGGCCGTCCAGAATCGCCCGCTGCCGGCTGGCCAAAACGCGCTGCCAGTTCGCCTCGACCTGATCTATCGCGTTAAGCACCTCGAATTCGATAAGTGCCTGGCGACTGTCCCGGCTTGCCAACCGCTGCCTGCGCAGATACAGAGCCTGCTGCATCTGACTCTTGGCCGCCTCGTTCCCCAACGGCACAAAGAGTTGGAATCCGATGCGGTGGTCCTCGAATCGCTTATCGAAGAGCAAGTCCAGAGAATCGTCCCGGGTCGGACCAAGACCATTGATGTTGTACCTGTAGTCCATTGTCACCAGAGGCAGTGCCTGATTCTTCATGAAATCGGTTGTCGCAACATCCTGGGCGATTTGAAGTTCCAACTCAAGCATTTCCATTCGATTGTCGATTGCCACAGCAACCAGGTGGAGTCTCTCAAGATCGTAGCGGACAGGATCAGGTACTGTGGCAGGGACTACAACTGTGGGCGTCTGCATCCCGAGCCCTCTCTTGTTGAGTGTTCGCTTCAGATCGCGTTCTCGGTCTCGCACACTGTTCTCGGCCAGAATTATCGCCTCAAGCTGCTGTGCAACGCCGGCCTCGGTGCGGACGACCTCAACCTGCGGCTTGTCACCGGCATTCACGAAGCGGAGAGCCTGCTCATACAGCTTTTGGGCCAGGTCGTACTGCGTCTTCCGCACGTCCAGTTCCATCCGGGCCGCATAGAGCCGCCAGTACACTTTATCCACCTCGGCAAGAACTCGTATCACCTCAAGTTTTGTCCGGGCATCGGTGATCTGCCGATCGTACTCGGCGATGTGGATACTATACGTGCTGGCACTGCGTCCGGCGTTTCGCAGCAGCGGCTGGCTAAGCGAGAGTGCTATGTCCGAACCATAGGAAGGGTTAAAAGTCGAGTAAATGGAATCGGTCTTGGTCCGGTTGTCGGTTATGTCAAAAGTCACCGTACCCCCTGTGCGCAGAGGCACATTGACACCGAGACCGGAGTAGGAATAGTCCACGTTCGAGCCTGAGATGTCAAGAGTCGACGGCTGAGGTGTATCGGTCTTGCCATATCCCCCGCTGGCGGTGAATGCCAACTCGTACTTGGCCCGTTCCTGGTTGACTCTCTCGGCAGCGACAGCGGGATTGATGAGCTGAACTTTCAGATCAAGATTGTTGCCCAATGTGAGCGCCCGGCATTGTTCAAGCGTTAGCGCAATCTCTTCGGCCGGCGCTTCGTTTGCATCTGTGATTGGTTCGGCTTGTTGTTCTCTGGCCTCCTTTAGCTCAAGCGTCTCAACGTGATGAAACCTCTCGGGCTCAATCCTGACCTTCTGGGGACCATCGGTGCTCAAGTAATCCAGGCAGCCCCCGAGTGAAATCAATGCCAATCCAAGAGTAACGGTAGTTAGATGCCGTCTATGCAGAAATCTTCTACTCATGTCTAAGTGCCTCAATGGGGTCGAGTCTGGCGGCCTTGATTGCCGGGAACATTCCGAAGAATATGCCCACGGTGCCGGAGAATCCGAATGAGAGCCCTATCGCCCATAGGGGTATATATGCCATGTCCATCTCAACTTTGGGGATATTGGCTATTCCCATGGTAAGCAGCTGGCCGAATCCGACTCCGACAAGGCCTCCGAAAAAGCACAGGACCACAGCCTCGATTAGGAATTGTGTCATGATCGCAGTCTTCTTTGCTCCCACTGCTTTGCGCAGTCCTATTTCCCTTGTCCGTTCCGATACCGAGACAAGCATGATATTCATGATGCCGACGCCGCCCACCAGCAGAGATATACCGACGATTCCGCCGGCAACCATCGTGACAATAATTGCTATCTTGTTGAAGATATCCAGGATGTTCTGGAGCGACATAACTTCAAATGTGTCGGGCTCGCCAGGCTTTATGTTTCGCGTGCGCCGAAGGAAGAACCTTAACTCGGCCTGGGCATCATCGGAAACTTCAGCAGACTTGCTCTCGGCGAGAACCCCTATGTAGAGGTATCGCTGTAACTTAAAACTGGTTTTGAACGGAACGAACACCTCGGAACGGTCCTGGTCGCCTCCGCCGAATACGGATTCCGGGCGAGGCTCTACGACGCCGACGATGTAGAAGGTATTGTGACCAATGAGAATAGTCTGGCCTATGCAGTCGCGGTCAAGATGAAGTTCGTTGCGCAGTTTGGGATCGATCAGACAAACCTGTCGCGTCTGGATTTCGTCGATAACCGACAGCGGCCTGCCATCAGTAACGGGACGGCTCTCAATTTTGTGGCAATCCGGCTCGATGCCGCGGACCGTCACGTTCTCGACCGACCTCTCACGGTGGCTGACGGTCTTGCCTCCGATCCACGTCTGGCGGCCGAACCGTTTTACGGAAGGGCAGTGATCGAGAAGACCATCGAAATGCTCTGGCAGAAATCGAATACTCCAAAAATTGGCATGCTGCATGGGCCCGGTATCTGGTCGCCTGGGTGAGATGAATATAGTATTGCTTCCCAGGGTCTCCACCTGTGTCAGTATCTTCGCCTTCAGGCCGGTCAACGCCGCTATGACAGCCGTTACGGAGGCAACGCCTATCACGATTCCGATGGTTGTAAGTATAGATCTGGTTTTGTTTGCCCAGATTTGTCCCATCGCAAGATACACGCTCTGATAGAAAAGCCTGAGAAAGACTAGAGGTGCCTGCAGCAGCATCTTCATGACGATTTCCCTCCGGCATCCTTCTCTGTCGCAGGCTTGTCGGCCGGGCTCTGATTACTCGGCCGATCATCGTAAATCTTGCCATCTCTCATGCGGATTATTCGCCTGGCGTGTCGAGCAACATGCTCTTCATGTGTTACCAGGATAATCGTCTGGCCTTCCCGATGAAGCTGGTCGAACAGGTTCATGATGCTTTCACTTGTCTTGGTATCGAGATTGCCAGTCGGCTCGTCCGCCATCAGAATAGTCGGCTCGCAGACAAGGGCCCTTGCGATGGCCACGCGCTGTTTTTCGCCCCCGGAGAGCTGATTCGGCTTGTGTTTTATCCGGTCACCGAGCCCGACACGTTCAAGAACCTTCTTCGCACGCTTGCGTCGTGTCCACCAGCCGTTCTTGGAATATATCAATGGCATCTCGACGTTCTTGAGCGCACTGTGCTGACCGAGCAGCTCGAAGGACTGAAAGACAAACCCAATCCGCTCGTTGCGAACACGAGCCAGCGCTGCATCACTCAGCCTGGTGGTGTTCTGCCCGTCTAGGGCATAATGGCCGGAGGTGGCTCTATCCAGGCAGCCGAGAACATTCATCAGCGTACTCTTTCCCGATCCGGATGCGCCCATCACGGCAACATACTCATTGTCGTGAAGTTCCAGGGTGATTCCGTCAAGTGCGTGTATGCGCTCAACGCCGACCTTGTACACCCGCGTGACATCCCGTAGGTGGATGATTGCCCCTTCGGGTTCCGGTCGCGATGGAGGCTTTTCAGCTTTGGCTGCTATCGTTGGCATCGTCTGCAGCTTCTTCATCACGCTTTGCCTCAGCGCCTCGTTTCTTTTTTTCCGCTTCTCGTTCATCTTGTATAATCTGGTCGTGCTTGATGCTCTCGAGCACTTTGTACGGACCGACCACAATCTTGTCTTCCGTTTTAATGCCCGATTTTATGATCGTGTGGGTCAGATTGCTTTCCGCGATGGTGACGGGAGTCACTACGGCTTTGCCGTCGATGTAGCGATAGACAACGGTTGCGTACATCTTGTCCTTGTCAACCTCAGCAGAATTATCGCGAATATCCAGAGGAAGACTGTCGACATTTACAGCCAGTACAGCCTGGCTTGGCACATTAAGCACATTTTCGTGCTTTATGGTCTCAATGTCTACGTGGGCGGTCAGCCCCGAATACAACTTGCTCACATCGCCCTCGAGCAGAATCTCGGTCCTGAAATACTTCGTACCGGTTGTCGACATTCGGTGCATCAAGGCAATCAGATCGACCACTCCTTTGAATTCCTCATCCGGAAAGGCCTGCACCTTCACGGTAGCCTTTTGACCGACTGCCAGTTTGCCCACATCCGCCTCGTCCACCTCCGCGACAAGCAGCATCTGGGAGAGATCCCCGACCTCCAGGATAACCGTGCCCGGATTATTCATAGTCCCGGTCATGACAAGCTCGCCAACTTCCGCATTTATCCGGATAATCGTGCCGTCGATGGGCGATGTGATGGTTGTATAGCTGAGCGTTTCCCGGGCCTGTTCAATCGCGGCGTCTGCAACCTCGAGGTTATGCTGCAACACGACCAGGTTCAGTTCGGCCGACTGCAGCGTATGCACTGAGGCCTCGTGCTGTGCCTTGAGTTCATCGTATGTGGCCTGTGCCTGATCGAAGGTGGCCTGGGCGATATCCTTCGATTCAAGCAGGCCTCTCTGGCGGTCCAGGTCCCTCTGGGCTTGTTCCAGCGAAGCGCCGAGGCCTTCTAGATTCGCTCGTTGACTCTTGATCCTAGCTTTCTCGACCTCCACGTGTGCGACTTGGGCATCACGGCTGGCTTCGGCCGACCTGAGCCGGCTCTCCAGGTCTTTCGAGTCCAAGCGGAGCAGCACCGAGGCCGGCACAGGCGGATTCGCATTCTCGTCACCGCAGGTCACGATATCGCCTTCTTCGTAGGGTAACTTTATGATCCTGGCCGAGACTTTTGCGCTTATTTCCACCTTCGTCTTGGGCTCAATCTCGCCAGGAGCACTCACAAACTCCACCAGTTCCCCTATTTGAGGCGTTTCAAGGCGTACCAACGTGGACTTACCCTGGCCCTTGAGTTTGGACCTGACCGCCATCCCGCCGCCGGCAGCGACCACGAATATCACAACGACCACAATGATTATTATCCGAGACTTTTTCACCCTGAGACCTTTCTTGGAATCAAAACTGCAAGAGATTTAGGATTCAACCAACAGTTACATAGATATAACGCAAAGCTCTGGCATTTGTTACGTCATTTGTTCGCATGTTCACAAAAATCTCTGCCGACCTAAGTATTGGGCCGACGATTGCATAAACGATTGTGCGCGCCCAATGTTACCGTCCTGTTACGGTTTTGTACTTTTTCTGTTATTTCTCGTCCTCAGGTGCAGAACGAATGCCTTAATAAGCTATTCGCCTGTGGCTGCAATGTTCCACAATGGTCCGTCGTCACTAATATTGGTATAGACGCCTTGCTCACGGGTTTATTGCGCTTCTTTTTTGAGAAAACTCCCGCGAAGAGGCTTTTAGCCTTTGAAAAACGGCTTATGGAGCTGATCGAGAAACTGATTGCCGGACCTGGAGAGTCAATCCCCGCACTCGGCAACCTCGCATCAGTCAATCCGACCCTGCAAGTCGCCGAGAAAGTCCCTTTTCGGCTGTGCGCGCCATCGCTGAAGATTAAGGCGTAAACAAATCCTCTATCTCAAACGGCTGGCCCGGGCCGCAACCGGTGACAAAGAACAGGATCGCAACGATGATAATCAGCAAGAATGTTGTTTTCGCAATGTTATATCCCAAGAACATTTGGCTTTTTCTCCATGAAGACACGGTTGCTCCCTAATATATAGCAGAATATCAGAAGAACCGAAAGAATGCAAGCAAAGAACGCCACTCGGCCCAATTTCTCATGCCGATGGCATTGAGTTCCGTGTGCCGGCATCTTCGAGGCTAACTCTTTGTCCAGTAGTCAATCACAAGGACCTTGTCCAGATGTGGGCCGAGGATCTGGCCGAACTCCTTGTGGGCAGGATGGGGCAGGTACCTCGCCCTGTCGGCTTCGCTGCGAAAGCTAACGAAGAAACAATGGGTGAATCCCTGCTGGAGGCCCTCAACACTCACATCGGTGCCCCACTCCAGATCATATATGGCGTCCACCTTACTCGGCAGCGCGGCGAAGGCGATTTCGACTTTCCGTATCTGTTCGGCTGTCGCGTCGTCCTTGAATTTAAGAAGAACCACGTGACGCAGAATCTGGGCCGGCTTCTTGCCGTGCAGGACCGGACAGTCTTCTGCGAGTTCGCAGTCAGTGGTGTGTTTGGTCTCGTGAACGGCCACACAACCGGTCAGGAAAATAGCCCCGGCAGCCAGATAAACAAGATTTCTAATCATTTCAATTGTCTCCAAAGCTTTTACAGTCCCGTGTCGATCAGTCCGGCCATACGAAAGGTGCCGTTCTATCCGCGTTCAACCCTCGTTTGTTTCTTTGAACAACAGTGGGACAAATTCGTTCAGGTAACGGCGCCAGATTCGCCACTCATGCGCGCCGTCTGTGATGTGAGCGACGTGCTCGATGCCGTCGGCCTTCAGTCGCTCTAGGAACTTCTGATTTGCCTCGAAGAGAAAATCCTTCCTGCCGCAACCGATCCACAGCAAGTTCAGCCTGTCGCTTATCGATTTTGGCTCGGTCAGCAACTCTTCAAATCTTTCGCCCCTTGGGATAGCCGAACTGAATGCCCCCACCCAGCCGAATGTCTCAAGATTGCCCAGCCCCACCGTCAGCGATTGGCCGCCGCCCATTGAAAGACCCGCAACCGCGCGGTTCTTCCGGCCGGCGTCTGCGCGATAGCTCTTCTCGACGAACCCGATTACGTCTTGAACGATATCCTTCTCAAACGCTTCATACCTTCCTATGCTCCGCGTCTCAGGCGGCGCCGACGGCGTATGGCCGTACGGCATAACGATGATAAGCGGCCTGGCCTTGTTCTGTGCGAGCAGATTGTCCACGATTACGTTGGCCCGTCCCACCACGGTCCACGCACTCTCGTCGTCGCCGAATCCGTGGAACAGATACAAGACGGGATATCTGGCGCGGCCGTTTGTCTCGTAGCCGGGCGGCGTGTAGACATAGAGCCCGCGCGTGACACCAAGTGACTTCGAATGGTATCTGTGCCGGTGAACGGTGCCGTGAGGGACCTGCTGCTCCTGGAAGTACATGGGCCTCTCGCCCGGTACCTCGACGAGGTTTTGAGCCGTCCTGAGCCAGACCTTGAGCCACGAATTGGCTGGATCTACAACC
>LJTR01000156.1 GCA_001303465.1 Phycisphaerae bacterium SG8_4 | reverse complement strand
TCGATGAAGATCATGTCGTCACCCTCGCCATACCACATCGGCGTTGGAGAGTGCACATAGTAGTTGACGCCCACGAAGTGGCCTTTGCCCTTGATGTCGGCGATAAGATAGTTGCGCTCGCCCCTGGGATTCTTGCCCTGTGGTCCGAGGGTGCTCCATTCGTTCTCTCCGTCCGGCAAGGCCTCGGTCAGTTCGTGGTTATACCATGCGCAGAATCGGCCCGCATCCTCGGGCAACTCCTTCATCTCGACGTAGTCAACGTAGTAGTAGAAGGCCCTGATCAGAGCGCCCGTTTGGTTCTCGATCTCGATCCTGGCACCTCTGGCAAAAGGCATCACGAAATACGAGACAAGCGCCCGGCCTTCTACCGGTCCGACAGCCAAAGGCAGGCATGAAAAGGGATAGCTCTCGTTCCAGCCCTGCCCGAAGAAAGGCCCGATCGGTGATTCCACTGAGGCAAATGAGTTGCCGTCCCAGTACATTCTAAGGATGATGTCGTTTCGATTGAGCTGCTCGGGAGGAGGCGCGATGGTGATCCAGATGTGATTTATCATGCCCGCCCCTTTGACGTTGAACAGCTCCCTGACCTCGCCCGGCTTAATGTTCTCGAACCGGTCGTTGTTGCCGCCCGTTCGATCGTAGCTGCTGATGCGTTTGGTCGTCAGGCCGCTCCGGATGCGGGCAAGGCCGGCCAGGTCACCGCTTTCCTGCGCTTCTGCCGGTATGACAGAGCCGACAGTCAACAGCAAGCTTAACAACGGTAGTAGATAGTCTCGTTTCATTTCTCATCTCCTTTCAATCAAGTGTTCCTGCACAGCAAGAGCAAGTAGATTCTCCTGAGCCATGTTCGGACATGAAAGCAGGTTCGTCAAGACAATATTGGGTCACTCCTGTTAGGTCATCGACAAAGTAGCAACATGGTTGTAGAATCATCCATGCCGCGACCTGGCTCAGCGCCCGGCTCGCCGCTAACATTGAATATTGGCTCGCTGTTTAGGAGACCCGCGATGTTCGGACCACGCCAAGGTCATGGGTTGTTGCGCACGGCATTTCTTTCAATCTTAGGCGCGTTTGTGCTTGCGGTATTTGCCGGAGGCGCCAACGGGACAGCTCAGGATTCCGGATCCATTCGGGCTCGAGAGATCCTACGGCGCACGGGCGTACAAGGGGGGCTGATTGTCCATTTAGGCTGCGGCGACGGGAGATTAACCGCCGAACTACGGGCGAACAGTAGCTACGTCGTACACGCCCTTGACAGAGACCCTGAAAACGTCGCGCGAGCCCGAAAGCACATTCGCTCATTGGGCCTTTACGGGCCCGTATCGGTAGAGCAGTGTAATGGAAAGTCACTGCCATACGCCAGCAATCTGATCAACCTGGTGGTCTCAGAGACGTCCGCCTCCGGCGGATCGATCCCGATGGCGGAGATAATGCGGGTTCTGTGCCCCGGCGGCATAGCATACACAAATCAGGATGGCAGATGGGTAAAGCAAACCAAGCCATTCCCCGATGAAATCGGCGAATGGAATCATTACTTGAACGGACCCGACAACAATGCCGTTGCCGCCGACAGACGTGCGGGCCCGCCCCGCCGGCTCCAATGGAAGAGCGACCCAGCATGGTGCCGAAGTCACAACGGCGTCTCATCCAGCATCTTGCTGGTACTCTCGGCCGGAGGCAGACTCTTTAGCATCATAGACGAGGGACTCACAGGCCAGCCGGGCCTGCCGGATCTCTGGACACTCGTAGCACGCGATGCGTTCAACGGCACGCTGCTCTGGAAGAAGCCGCTCACCGGCAGAAGATCGCAGAAGTCCCTCGTAGCTGTCGAAGACAAGCTGTACATGGCGCCGGGAAGAGGTGAACCTTTGACAATCCTCGATGCCGCCACGGGTGGAATGCTTCGCACGGTCAAAGACACTGAGGGCGCCGACGAGATCATCTATATCGACGATCTCGTCATACTTCATCGCCCCGGCGCCAAGCGATCGAAGGATCGCCAGGACGACTCAATCATGGCACTCGACAGCGACAGCGGAGAACTCTTGTGGCGGGCCCAATCGAAACATCTTGTCCCCCACTCGCTGGCGGCGGCAGACGGCAGGCTCTGCTACCACGACGGCGAACAGGTTGTGTGCCTGGATCTTCGCAACGGCGAGAGACTCTGGCGCGCCGAGTCCAAGGCGGCCAAGCGCGGCAATCTGCTGATGATATATCGCGGTGTCGTCTTCTTCGCCGCCCCGGGAGGTCTGCAGGCTTACGCCGCCGATACCGGAGAGCACTTGTGGAAAGGCCCGGCGGTAAACGCAAGGCTCAGCCTGTTCGGAGCAGGCGGCCTGGTATGGATCAGTGACATCCAGGAGCAAGGAAGGACGCATCTCTGGAGTCCCCAACCGGTCATCGCCAACGGCCACGATCCCCGGACCGGCCAAATCAAACGAACGGTCACCGTCCCGCGCCTGGTCACGCCCGGACACCATATCCGATGCTACCAGGCAAAGGCCACGGAGCGATATCTTATGCTGCCCAAACGCGGCATAGAGTTCATTGATCTCGAGGGCGACAACCACATGAGGACCGACTGGCTGCGAGGCCCCTGCGGTCATGGAATCGTGCCGGCTAATGGGTTGGTTTACGTTCCCCCGCACCAGTGTTTCTGCCACCCCGGAGTGAAGGTGACAGGCTTCAACGCGGTCTCCGCCGAGATGATACCGCCGGCACGAGAACGCCAGCGACTGCAACGAGGCCCGGCCTATGGCCAAATCGAAAATAGAAAATCGAAAATTGAAAATCTTTCTGATTGGCCTACCTATCGCCACGACGCCAAACGAAGCGGCCGGGCCGGATGTGACCTGCCTGTGAATCTCGAAAGGCTGTGGGAGCACAAGTTCGAACGCGCGACCACCCAGCCGGTCGTCGCCGACGGCCGGATCGTTGTCGCCGAGGAGGATACCCATACCGTGTTCTGCCTCGACGCAGAAAGCGGACAGCAGCTCTGGCAATACACCACCGGCGGCCGAGTGGACTCGGCACCCACGCTTTACCGGAGTCTGGTGCTGTTTGGATCGACCGATGGCTCGGTATACTGCCTGCGCGCTTCGGACGGTGAACTCATCTGGCGATTCCAGGCAGCTCCTGACGAGCGGCGCATAGTCATCCACGGTCAATTGGAATCGGCCTGGCCCGTGCACGGCAGCGTCCTTGTCCAGGATGGCGTTGCCTATTGCACCGCCGGGCGCTCATCGTATCTCGATGGCGGTATCTGGATTTACGCACTGGACCCGCAAACGGGCAAGGTCCCTCATGAGCGACGTCTCGAAGGCCCTGTGCCCGACGTCACGCAACAGGCCGGCCGGCCGTTCGATATGGAGGGCGCCAAGTCCGACCTGCTGGTCAGCGACGGCACGGACCTCTATATGTTCTTCAGACGATTCACGCCCGACTTGCAAGAGAAACAGACACCTCGAATCACAAAGCTGGGCGACCGTCAGGTCAGTACACATCTTATGTCCAACGCAGGCTTTCTCGACAAGACATGGTTCGATCGCAACTACTGGACGTACGGAGATCGCTGGCCCGGTTTCTACTTCTCCTACAACGCGCCGAAGTCCGGACAGTTGCTGGTCTTCGACGAACATAGAACATATGGTGTGCAGGTATTCACGGGCAGGCAGGGTCACAGCCCCCGATTCTGGCCCGGCACGGACGGCTATGAACTTTTCGCCGACACCAACGCCAGCCAGATGGTGCTGCGACCGACCGCCATCGGGCGCGAAAAGGGTGACGGCTTTTCCAGCACGCTGCCCCGCAAATGGTCTGAACAGGTCCCCGTTCGCGTCCGGGCGATGGTGCTCGCCGGTCAGTACCTTTACATCGCGGGCCCTCCCGACATAGTTGACAAGGATGATCCGATGGCAGCTTTCGAGGGCCGCCTGGGCGGTCGTCTCTGGGTCGTCTCGGCATCGGATGGCGAGAAATTAGCCGAATACGAACTCGATCACCCGCCCGTGCTCGACGGCATGATAGCCGCACAAGAGCGTTTGTACATTGCCGTTACAGACGGTCGGCTGATATGCATGGGAAGACAGTAGAGCAATTATGTTGCAGCAAGCCGCACCCTACAACCTTTGGATCCTTTTACGAACAAGGAGATACTCGAATGACTCGCAGGAACAAAGATAAACGGGTCAAGAATAGTCCGATCTCAAGACGACGGTTGCTCGGCGGCGCGGCGGCCACGGCCGGGTTCTTCATCGTGCCGCGGCATGTACTGGGCGGGCAGGACAAGCAGCCTCCCAGCGAGAAGCTGAACATCGCCGGCATCGGCCTCGGCGCTATGGGCTCGGACAACCTGAGGGCGTGCGATGCCGAGAACATCGTCGCTCTGTGCGATGTGGACTGGGACATGGCCTCTGTGACATTCAAGAAGTATCCGAAGGCAAAACGGTACAAGGACTATCGCCGGATGTTCGACAGGGGCGACAACATTGACGCCGTCATCGTAGCCACACCCGACCATACGCACGCAGTGATCACGGCGGCCGCCATGAAACACGGCAAGCACGTCTACACGCAGATGCCTCTGGCGCATAACTTGTGGGAGGTCCGGCAACTGACACAGATCGCCCGCGAAACCGGCGTTGCTACGCAAATGGGCAACGAGCGATACTCGGCGCCGACAGTCCGAACAACTTGCGAGTGGATATGGGATGGCTGCATCGGACCCGTCCGAGAAGTCCACTGCTGGACGAACCGCCCCCAGTGGCCCCAGGGGATGAGCCCGCCCGAGGGCAGGCCCACCGCCCCACCGGGACTTGCGTGGGACCTCTGGCTCGGCCCAGCGGCCGAGCATCCTTACCACGATTCCTATCATCCCTATAACTGGCGCGGTTGGCGTGAATTCGGCACCGGCGCCCTCGGGGCCATGGGTTGCCACATCATGGACGGCGCCTTCTGGGCCTTGAGATTGGCCGAGGCCGCGACACTTACGGTCGAAGCCGAATCGACTCCTGTGACAGCGAGAAGTTATCCCAAGGCTTCGACGGTCCGCTACCATTTCGGCCCGCGCGGCGAGATGCGGCCTGTCACGCTCCATTGGTATGACGGCGGGCGGCGACCACCTCGCCCCGAAGAATTTCCCGATACACGAGAATTCATCGGCAGCAACGGAACGTTCTTTGTCGGCGACAAAGGAATGCTCACCTTTGGTGCTCTGACTGCCGGCACGAGCGGGGGCCAGGCCGGCCCGAGATTCATTCCCGAATCGTTGCGGCAGTCTTATCAGCCTCCCAAGAGGTCTCTGCCCCGCATCAAAGAGGAGCGCACATGGGGCAAGCTGCGCCGACACGAGGAAGAGTGGATCGCGGCATGCAAAGGCGGCAGGCCCGCATGCTCCAGATTCGAGATCGCCGGCCCACTGGCCGAGATGGTGCTGTTGGGCAACATCGCCCTTCTAACGGGCGAGCCAATCGAGTGGGACAGCAGAACTCTTAAGATCACCAACAATTCAGACGCGAACCGGCTTATCCGCCGCGAATACCGCAGCGGCTGGACGCTGTAGCAGATTGACTATTGTCTACTGACTATTGACTATTTGCACAGATGCACAGAGTCAACACGTGTCGATCCTTCAATAGTCAATAGTCAATATTTAATAGTCAATTGCCTACGGGCCTAGACTTCCGTCCACTTACCCGGGATGGGGAAGGGGAACTGGCCGTTCTCATCGGCCTTGACCGGTGCCGGGCTGTCGTAGTACAGATTGTCGAGATAGTCGCAGAACTGGAATCTGGACGCCATGATCTGGTCCCGGGTCACCTCCTGGCCCGTGTGACATGCGGCACGACCCATCAGCGACGTCAGATCCGCGTACACAGCCCTTCTAAGTTCATTGTGCGGCCGATCTTTACGGATACTCTCGATCAGTTCGTCCCACTCGTAATCCCAGGGACTCTTGGCGTCTTTCGTCGGTGTCCATGAAATGTTGCTCTTGGCGATTCGCTGATCCTTGAACATGTGGACCGTTGCTGCGTGCGTCCTGCCTGAGAACTGTGCCGCGCATTTGCTGCCGTGAATAAAGGTCGCGAATTCGCTGCGGGTCTTGCTGGCGCGACGGAAGCCGCAGAAAGCCTTCCTGCCATCGGGATACGTGTACTCCATCGCGTAAACGTCGAGATTCTGGCCGAGGTCCGTGCTGTGGGGCTCGCGTCCACCCATGCCGACAACTGAAACGGGCCAGGCGTCCATGATCCAGCAACACTCGTCGATCTGATGGATCAGATTGTCGACCATATGCCCCGAGCCGACCCAAAGCAGGTGAATCTTGCCGAACTGCAACTGATTCATGAAATTGTTGGGCTCTTTCTCCCTACCGAGCCACCGGCTGCCGCCCAGACGATTGGCGCGAACATAGGATACCTCTCCCATATGACCGTCGCGGATCTTCTCGATGAGCGCCTGGCGGGCAGGCGAATGCCGGCATTGCAGACCGGCGGCCACTTTGAGGTTCTTGCTTTTGGCGACTTCATCGGCCCGGAGCAAACGGTGCAGACCACCCGGATCGGATGCAAACGGTTTCTCCATGAAGACGTTGATACCCTTGCTGACGGCATACTCGACGTGGAGCGGGCGGATGTAGGATCGCGTGGTGCACATCGCAACGTCGCCAGGCCTGAGGATGTCGATGGCTTTCTTGTACGCGTCGAAACCGCTGAATTGTCGGGCCTCGGTAACGTCGACCTGGTCGGGGTATCTCTTCTTGAGGGCCCTGTGTGACGACTCCATCTTGGTCTTGATCAGATCCGCCATTGCATAGAGCTTGACCGGACCCTTGCCGGTTACGTTCAGCGCGTTGCCGACGGCGCCGTTGCCGCGTCCGCCGCAGCCGATCAGCGCCAGGCGGATCGTGTTGTCCTCGCCTGCATAAATGGAACTGGCCTTAAAACCACCCAGCACGGTGGCTCCGGCTGCAATCGAACCGCCTTTCTTGAGAAACTCGCGACGATTGATATCTGACTTGCTGACAGGCTTACTCATGTCTACCTCCTGGATTGATACGGTTATACATTGTGTTCTCGAACGTTAGCGTCATATCTTACAAAATCCCGCATCCTAGTTCAACGGCTGGTTGGTGTACAGATTGCAGAATCACGACGGCTCGATTGACATGACGGCCTCCCGTAACTCTGCAGCAATTTGAAAGATCAGCAGCACACTGACGGCAATTCTATACCCTTCAGGGTAGTAAATCCCCGCGAGCAAAACCATGACCTGTTGTTTAAAGGGCATTTGCCCGCGCAAGAACGAGAATCTTCAATCAGGAGCACTATAGAAGGATTCAGTATTATCTGCAAATATACCCTTCAGGGTAGTAGATTCCCACGAGCAAAACGATAACCTGCTATTATAAAGGCACTTACCCGGGCAAGAACGCGAATTTTCAATCAGGAGCACTCACTACTGTCCCATTAACTTGTAACTGAATTGTTGTAAGCCAAATAAATATAGTAGGTTGTGAGAGAAAAGAATGGGGATCGATTTCAACTTGCCCTTGGACTTTGGCCAATATACCTTCGCGGATTTACTGAAGGGATTGGCCAATGCACACCGGACGGACCGTCTTCTCACAACTGTTAGACTTTCTGCCCAAGAAACAATTCGACAGATGCGTTCGACGATATCGCGGCAACCATCGGATAAAAACATTTTCCTGTTTCGATCAATATCTGTGCATGGCATTTGCCCAAATAACTTATCGCCAGAGTCTTCGAGACATCGAAGCCTGTCTTCGAGCCGTGCAGCCGAAGCTTTACCATTGTGGCATACGCGGGAAGGTTTCACGCAATACGTTGGCCAATGCAAACGCGTATCGAGACTGGAGAATCTATGCCGACTTCGCACAGGTTTTGATAAGCAAGGCTCGAACACTTTATGCCAACGAAGACTTCGGCATGCAACTAGACCGAGAGGTCTACGCGCTGGATTCAACCACCATCGATTTATGTCTTTCGTTGTTCCCATGGGCAAAGTTTCGTCGGCGCAAAGCCGCCGTCAAGGTCCACACGCTGATGGACCTAAAAGGCTCTATACCCACGTTTATCCGCATTACAGATGGAAAAGTCCACGATGTGAATTTTCTCGACGAACTGATCCTAGAGCCGGGGGCCATTTACATCATGGATCGCGGCTACCTCGATTTTGCTCGTCTTTATACATTCACGCAAAACCTTTCAACGTTTGTTACCAGAGCCAAAAGCAATTTCGATTACGGCCGCCTTGGCTATCAGCAAGTCGACAAGACAACCGGCCTCCGATGCGACCAAACGATCAAACTCAATGGCTTTTATGCTTCGCAGGATTATCCTGCTGTTCTTCGCCGTATCGGTTTCTTCGACACCGAGACGAACCAGAAGTTCGTCTTTCTAACCAACAACTTTGTCCTGCCCGCACTGACTATCGCTGGGCTTTACAAGTGTCGCTGGCGAATAGAAATCTTTTTCAAATGGATCAAGCAATACCTGCGTATCAAAACGTTTTTCGGCACTACCGAGAATGCCGTGAAGACTCAAATTTGGATTGCTATCAGCGTTTACATCCTGGTAGCCATTGTCAAGAAGGAACTGAAAATAGCGCTGACTTTGGGCGAAATCCTGCAAATCCTCAGCATCGTACTTTTCGAGAAAGTCCCTATTACACAAGTACTTACGAAAACCCTATCGCAAAATGAAATTACTCCATTCCATAACCAATTGTTATTATTCAACCTATAATGGGACAGTAGTGACCTCCAAACAGACCAAACAATCGTTGGGAGCCCAGCAGCCGCAGACCTATAAGGTAGATGGTCCTGAACGTGCCGCGGCCTTGGGGCTTTGGCTCTATTCGATAGTATGGCTGTGGTACATCAATCGGAAGTCGAGTCAAAGATACTATCTTGCCCAACCGTGGTACAGTCAGAAGAGCAGCCCAAGCTTTGCAGATGCGTTTAGTTGTTTGCGTCGCGAACCTTGGCGTCAAAGAGTAAAAGCTATGTTCGCCAATTCGAGCGTACGTGACAATGAATCTGAATTCCTAATCGAGGCCTCTGTCAACGCCGTGCAGGGCGTTGACAAAATTGCGAAAGTCCACAGAAACATCCCGTACCTAAACGAATTACCAACTTCTTGATTGACTCCTTGTCTACCGCGGCACAATCAACTATGAGATGTGCTAAAGTTAATGTATAGTGTTCATCGGTTTTTTCAGACAATTGCAGGAGAGCCGCCTTATGAGGACGTTTCTGACAGATCGAAAGCGGTTAGTCTTTGGCGTAGTGTTCCTACTGGCAGTGAGTTGGATTGCGATTGGCCAAGCCGCGCCTGAATATGGTCGTGTGGAACTTCTGCGCGATTCGTGGGGAGTGCCTAATGTCTTTGCCGCCACAGATGAAGGAGCTATGTGTGGCCTTGGCTATGCCTGCGCCCAGGATAGGGGCTTTCAGATGCACTACTTCCTGCGGATGATGCAGGGTCGCATGGCCGAGGTGTTCGGCGACGTCGAGAAGAAAAGGGCCGGCGGCACAGGCCCCAAGACCACCCTCGAACACGACC
>LJTR01000155.1 GCA_001303465.1 Phycisphaerae bacterium SG8_4 | reverse complement strand
GGCCAGTGCGAAAAAGCCTTCGAAAGGCGAAATGCTTGATTTGTCGAGGCCGAGTTGATATTGTGTCTCGAATGAGATTCCATAGCACGGCTGCATAAGGGCAAATCAGAATCAACAGCTAAAGTCAACTTCAATGTGTCATGAAATCAAAGGAGTGAAGTTATGAAGAAGTGTATTTTGATTGTTGGACTCTTGGTAGTGGCCGGATGCGCCGCCGAAGTAGCCAGATGGGAGAACGCAGGAACGCTGGTCAGCGTGCGGCCTGCCGAGGGGACATCTCGCCCCTCGGGTCGAATGGGAACGGCACTCGGTGAGCATGAATTGGGCCGCACACGCGTTGAGACCTCCGAGGGCGTATATATCGTTCTTGACAAGATAGGTTCTGCCCAGACTGGTGCACCGGTAAAGGTAGGCTACAGCGAAGAGGACTCATCAGACGAACCCTCATACCTTTCCCTCGGAGGCCGGCAATACAGGATCGCACACTGAGGAGTTGGTCCGGATGTCCATTGGGAGCCGGTCTCAGTTTCGCGCCGCCGGGCTCGGAGACTCAATGCGAAGCGAAGCTCCCCAGGGCATGTTGTTCTGAGTGACCTTCATCAGGATTATGTTCTCGCCCTTCTTCAAGGTGACGGTCGCGCTGTCCTGGTCGGGGGTAAAGGCCCTGGTGGCGTTGTTTGCATGCACAAGTTGGCCGTTGACCCAGACCTTGATTCCGTCGTCGCTGCCGATCCAAAATGTTACCCGCTGGGCGGCGGGCCATTGAAGAGTGGTCTGCAAGTACGCTACCCGCCGTTCGCCGCCGTCGAGGGCTTTTAGCAGATCGAGATACCAGGGCCGGGCCGGGTCCGTCCCGGCAGGCATATCGCGCCATTTCGCCCCGCTGCCGCCGTCTATCTCCGGCGCGAAGTGAATGTCAAATAACGCGGTGTGGTTCTTGCCCTTCTGCACGTATGGTCCGGAGACCTGCCAGCCGGTGACATAGAACTTGGCCTTGTTGATGTTCTGGAGGATTTCGCGAGCCTGCTGTTTGGTCGAATCGCCGACGTCGGCCTCGGTGATTGCCTCCAGATAATCTACGAGCTGCCGGCCTTTGGAAGTATATATCCGCTGGGCAATGCGGCATGCCGCCAGCGCCGCTTCGTTCTTGAGCGACGGATTGTCTAGATTAGACATGGCCATCTGAAATGCTTCAAAAGTGTCGAGGCCGGCGATCACGGAAAGCACTTTCTTTCGCTCGGCATCCTGACCAGCCAGTTCCATTGCCTGCCGATAGTGCGCGAGTTTGCGATCCGCAGGCAACGTAGCGGCGTCGATCAGATCGATGAAACCGCGCAGGGCAAGGACGCGATGTGTCTGGTTGTTTGCCGATTTCGCAACCTCGAGCAGATCGCCGGCCGGCGCGTCACTCGGCCAGGCGCTCAGGGCCTTTATCGCGGCGTAGCTTATCTGACTGCTGTCGTCCTTGAGGCCCTCTAGCAGAATAGGCAGGGCCCGTTCGTGACCCAGTCCACCCAGGGTCAGTAGCAGAGCGACTCGCTGATCGATATTCGTAGCCCTGCTATACTTAGACAATATGTCATCCGTGCACTCTCGGTGCATGGAGTTGCGACGGGCCACAGCAGCGAGCGCCTTGCCGACCTGATCGGCCTCGGCCGGTTCGACGACGAAGATCAAATCGACCAGCGCCGCCATCTGCCTCCGATCGGCCAGGTCGTGCAGCGCCCTTAGTGCTTCGCTCCGCACGGCAGGCTCTGCGGTCCGTACAGTCTCTACAAGAGCCGGGGCGGCCTCGGCGGCGTTTCGCCCGAGCAGCGCCCGGCATATTACGGCCTTCTCGTCGCTGTCGCCGTCGCGCATGTGTTTGATAAGGACGGCGTTGACGTTTTCGCCCGCCAGGTTTGTCAAACTGTCAAGCGCCGCATCCTGTTCGGCGCCGCCGGCGGCATGCTCGATCAACAGCGGGACACAGGATTCGTCACCGATTCTGCCTATAGCGCTGAGGGCGGCCCGTCTCACAAGAACATCAGGACTCTTACATGAAGTTTCAACAATAGTCACGCCCGCACCGTCGCTGCGGGCGGCCAGAGCGCCGATCAGCAACACCTGCACGCGCGGTTCCAACTCTGGAAACTCAGCCGCCATCACCTCGGCAGTTTTCTTCTCGGGTAAGGTCCTGACGATGGTCGCCGCCATCCCGTAAAGCTGCTTGCTGGCGCTTTTCAATGCCTGTGTGACGAACGGCTCGGCCTGCTCTCCCATCGTCGCGACCAGACCCTTCAAGCCGGCAGCTCGGATGTGAGCGGGGTTATGCTCGTCGAAGGCAAACTGGTACCTTCCCCGCGCCAGTCGGGAGTACCCATCGGCCTGGAGTCTATCGCCAAGGTCTAGATTGGCGTGAGCGAAAGCCATCATCTTGGCATGACTGTGCTTACTCGGCGGGTCGTTAATAACGTCAGAACGCGCGAATTGCAGATGCTCCGACTCGGTGCCTATGCGCCCGAGGGCCCTGATCGCGGCGATAGAGGTTTCTTCATCACTCGAGATCATCAGCTTGCCCAGAGGTTCTACAGCATCGGCACACCGGCGGCTGCCCAGCGTGTTTATTATGCCGACCCTGGCATTGCCTCTAGCCCTGTCAAGCGCCGACAGCAGAGCCTTCTCAACCTGAGGACTGTCTATGTGCGTCAGTACGTAGAGCGCCATGTGGGTCATCTTCTCGTCGCCGAGATGGCTAGCCAGAACCGGTATGTGCTCTTCCGTAGCGGTCAGAGATAGTTGACGGCAGACGAACTGCTTGGCGTCGTACGTTGCGTCACTGCCCAGAATGCGAATCAGTCCATCGTTGAGCTTCCTGCGCAAGGCAGGGTCCGAATGCGAGCCGACGGCCACTTCGTGCAGAAAATCGAGTGCTTCGCTGTCCTGGCCGAACTTGTGGGTCTCGAGTTCCTCGAGCGCCTCGTCAAGCGTTGTCGCATGGACCATGCCGCCAATTAGAAGGAAAACGGCCGCGACTGTGAATATCTGAGAGAATGTTCTGGTTGGTTTCATAATCGAATTCCTTTTGGACAGGATGTATACCCTTCAGGGTAGTAAATTCCCGCGAGCAAAATCATAACCTGTTATTATAAAGCCACTTAACCTCGCAAGAACCCGAATTCTCAATCAGGAGCAATATACATAGTAATTGATCTCTGTTAATCCTGTCATCTTGTCCGAATCTCCATGCTTCGTGTCTTTGTGTCTTGGTGGCTATCCTCATTTGAACATATCAAACAGCAATAATGCCGTCGGTCATTCTTCATATTGTGTACGGGCTTCGCATTTCGCGCCAGAGCATGCGGTCCGCCTCGGGATCGTTTACGAACTTCTCATTGTCCGGGTCCCACCTCAACGGGCGTTTGAGCCAGTACGCGATATTGCCAAGGTGACAGACGCTTATCGAGCGATAGCCGATATCGGCGTCACTCGCCGGGCGCGTGCGATTTCGAACGGCAGCGAGAAAATCCAGATGATGATCGTTGCTGACATGCAGGCGAATCTCGTTCGGCCCGATCTTCTGCCGCAAGAGGCTCTCGGGGTACGTTCTCAGGTAGCCGCGATTGACTTCGACCCAGCCTTTTGTGCCCTCGAACTTGACGCCGTTGCATGTATTGTCGCGCGTCATCACTACCCCGTCTGGATACCGGTACGTCAGCACCTTGAAGTCTTTGCCGTCCGGAGGGATGATCTCGACAGGCCCGCTGTCTTCGAAGCCCGTGCCCCACTGTGCGACGTCGAAATGATGCGCGCCCCAGTTGGTCATCTCGCCACCGGAGTAATCGCGCCAGGCCATCCAGCCCAACAGCCGGGGGTGGAAAGGTCGCCACGGCGCCTGGCCCAGCCAGATATCGTAATCGAGCCAGTCCGGCGGCTCGCCCAGTGCCGGCAGATTGCATTCTCTCGGCCCACCTCCGACGTTGACTGTCACGTGCTTCAACTCGCCTATGTAGCCATTGCGAACGAGTTCGCAGGCAAAGCGAAACTCACGAGCCGAGCGCTGCTGGGTGCCCATCTGAAATATTCGACCGTATTGCCTGACGACACGGGCAAGCTCTCTCGCCTCGTAGATCGTCAATGAGACAGGCTTTTCACAATAGATGTCCTTGCCCGCCTTGGCGGCGGCGATCGAGATCGGTGTGTGCCATCGGTCGCCTGCAGCACATATTATGATATCGATGTCTTGGCGCGCGAGCAGTTCCTGATAATGCTTGTACGCCGTGCAGTCGGAGTTTCCGTATTCCTGATCGACTATGAATTTCGCGCGTTGGAGATTATTCTTGTTGACGTCGCAGACCGCCACAACCTGTACGCCGCGGGCCATGAAGCCGCCTTTGGGGACCCAGCCGGTGTTGGGAACTTCCGGGCCGGCGCTTCGCCAGCCCATCCCTGCAGTGCCCTGGCCTCCCAAGCCTATACATCCCATGACCGGACGCTCACTGGCGGGCGGCTTGCCAGCGGCGCCGAGGGCGGATGTAGTGATAACATACGGAACAGCCACGGTCGATACAGCCGCCTTCAAAAGCGTTCGCCTTGTTACTGGTTTGCAGGCCATACAGATACCTCCTGTTTAGTGACTTCATGCTCATCTTGTAGCAGTCTCTGAGATACAAGTATATCGAATTAGCCGCAGACAGCAAGGCCATGGCAGATTAGATTACGGTTGTCAGGAAATTGCACATGACTATACTTGAACGCGTTGGGATCTAATCGGTCGATTATGTGGAGCAGGCAATGGAAGTCAACATACAGGACTTGATGACACGCAGTGGCGTGAAGTTCGGAACCAGCGGGGCCCGCGGACTTGCCGATGACATGACGGATTTTGTCTGTTATGTGTACACCAGGGGATTCCTCCAATACCTCGAATCGGTTGGTGAACTGGATACCGGCGGAACAGAGGTTGCCGTCGCCGGCGACCTGCGTCCGAGCACCGAACGGATTATGCAGGCCGCTGCTCGCGCCGCCTCCGACATGGGTTACACGCCAGTTAATTGCGGCATGATCCCCTCGCCGGCGGTGGCACTGTACGGGATCGTCAACCGTATCCCGGCCATAATGGTGACCGGAAGCCACATCCCGGCCGACCGTAACGGCATCAAGTTCAACAAAGCCGCGGGTGAGATTCTCAAAGCCGATGAAGCCGGAATCCGCCGGCAGTCAATCAACGTTGATGAGGCGATCTTTGAAGACGCCAAGAGCTTTTCATCGCCGCTCGATGAGAAGTGGATTCTGTCCAATGCCGCCAGTGAAATGTACATCAGACGGTATCTCGATGTCTTCCCGAGTAAATGCCTCGAGGGTAAACGGATTGGTGTCTATCAGCACTCCGCCGTAGGACGTGACATCATGCTTGAAATCGTAAGAGGTCTCGGTGCCGAGGCGGTTGCCTTGGACCGGTCCGATACGTTCATTCCGGTCGACACCGAGGCGATCCGCCCCGAAGATGTCGAGCTTGCCGCCAAGTGGGCCGCGGAGGGATCCTATGACGCGATTATCTCCACCGATGGCGACAGCGATCGTCCGCTGGTCGCCGACGAAAAAGGCCGGTGGATTCGCGGCGACGTTGCCGGCATTCAATGCGCCAGGTACCTTGGCGCCGATTCGGTCAGCACGCCGGTCAGCTGCAACAGCGCCGTCGAAAAGAGCGGCTATTTTCACAGCGTCAGGCGCACGCGAATCGGATCGCCGTTCGTGATTGCCTCCATGATCGAGGCAAGCGAAGGCGGCGCAGAGGTTGTTGTCGGCTATGAGGCCAACGGCGGCTTTCTGATTAACTCCGACATCTCGTTGTTTGGAAATACTCTGCGGGCCCTGCCTACGCGCGATGCAGTTATCGTCCACCTGAGCACCATTCTGCTTGCCTCGCAGCAAGGCAAAAAGCTTTCCGAGCTTATAGACGATCTGCCCAGGCGCTACACGGCAAGCGATCGGCTGAAGGACTTCCCGCAGGAGAAAAGCAAAGCAATCCTGGAACTCTTCGATTCCGGAGACGCCGAGAAGGACAAGGCCAAAGCCGATGAGGTCTTCGGGGCCCTCTCAGGCAGTTGTCGCAGCATCGACCGGACCGACGGCGTGCGCATGACCTTCGACAGCGATGAAGTCGTGCACCTGCGCCCTTCCGGCAACGCGCCGGAGTTCCGCTGCTATAACGAGGCGGCCGCATCAGATCGCGCGGGCGAACTCAATGCCGCCTGTATGAAGATTCTGGCCTCGATGAAATCCTGACACGGTGCGTGCCAGCAAAAGGGAAGAGAAACACAGATTCCACTGTAAAAGACTCCAAACCACTAATTAACACTAATGGACACTAAATTAAAACCGCAGATGAACACTGATGAACACGGATTTTTCTTCGCCGCTAAGAAAGATAATCATCAGACGGGATAACAAGATAAAGGCGGATTTTGTCAAACTGCGAAAGACGCTAAACGTCGCGAAAAAGAACCACGCATTGCGCGGATTGTGCGGAGAAATGATCAGACGGGATTACGGGATAAATGCAGGGTAGATGAGGTCCTGACAATATCTATGTAAATCCTGTTTATCCTGTCCGAAAAAACAATATCAAAGATCCCGATCCATCGGGAGTCAATAATATTGTCATCCCAGCGGAAGCGGGGACAATAATCATTCATCAATGATCACTAATCATTTACAAGGTTTTGTCCAAAGACTATTCCTTGTTCGGTATTCGATATTCAAGGCTTGTCGATCTTGAAATGGGACACCTTTAATTGTCCCTTTAATTCTCCCCAGACTGGATCACCATGAAGTGTAGTATCCTTCTCTCCGGCACTGTCATAAGCGATGTTAAATGTCCTTAGTTTGAGATGTTTTCTGTGTTGTCAGAATCTGACGTCTAATGTAAAATCGGAATCGGCCCCTCTAAGGCGAAATTCAGGCTGAGTTCTCCGAATGAACTACGAGGCTTTCTGGGGCAGTTAGTGTCAAGAAAATCAAGATTGAGCAATATTAAGAAAAAATGAATAATTTAGATTACGGAATTATAGGAAATTGTAAAAGTGCCGCATTGATAAGTCGAAATGGAAGCATTGATTGGTGTTGCCTTCCAGACTTTGATTCATCGTCGGTGTTTGCAAAAATTTTGGACTCTGAAAAAGGTGGATTTTTCTCTATTGAACCTGTTGGCAAATATAATATTCAACAAAAATACTTAGAAAGAACCAATATTCTTATAACCGAATATTCTCGTGGCGAAAATGCTTTTCAAGTATGCGATTTTATGCCGCGATATAAGACCGATGCAGGCAACTATCATTGCCCGCCCGACATAATTCGTTTTATCAGATATTTACGCGGCAAACCAAGATTCAGAGTAAATTATCAACCACGTCCAGCTTACGCGCAACATGGGTCTCGAATAGTAGTATCAAAAGAATTTATAAAAGCTATGACCAGCAAAGGTCCTTATGAATCGGTGTATCTATATTCAGATCTGCCATTTGAGAAGATTGTAAACTCGAAATCAATAACGATCCAACAGGATTGCTTCCTGATCCTCAGCTATAATCAAAAATTGTTTAGGCCGGACATGAACTGGGTCCGTTTGGAATATCAGCGGACAAAAGTCTATTGGCTAAGCTGGGTTGGTAAAACACAGGTACTGACACGCTACCAGAAAGAAGTTGAAAGAAGCTCTCTTGTCTTAAAACTATTGACATACCAGAAAACCGGAGCCATTCTTGCGGCAGTCACAACAAGCCTGCCTGAAACAATTGGTGATGTCAGGAACTGGGACTATCGATATTGTTGGCTAAGAGATTCCTCTATGACGATAAGTACTCTCTCAAGGCTTGGACATTATAATGTTGCCAAACGATTTTTACAATTCATTTTGGACATCGTCCCATTTAAGGACGAAAAGATTCAGATCATGTACTCGATCAATCATCGTCGGCGTCTGACAGAAAAAGAACTACCATGGCTTAGTGGATATGAGAGTTCAAAGCCGGTCCGCATCGGAAACGCGGCAGTTAAGCAAAAACAGAATGACATTTACGGCGTTGTATTGGATGTTATCTATGAAAGCCTGACAATTTTTCATGAGTCCCTGAATAATAAAGAAGATCTATGGACGGTCGTGCGTACACTTGCCAGACATATTAAGAATAACTGGAAAAAGCTGGATTCCGGTATATGGGAATTCAGGACAGAGCAAAAACATTTTACATTTTCGAAAATTCTCTGTTGGGTGGGGATGGACAGGGCTGCACAGATTGCAGCATTCTTTGGAAAAGACAATGATGCAAAAGACTATGCCTATTGGCGGGAACTAATCAAAGCAGATATCCTTAAGAAAGGCCGGAATCCACAAATTAATGCTTTGACTCAGTTTTACGGCAGCACTTCGATGGACGCAGCCAACTTACTTGCACAACAATATGGTTTTTTGTCCTACAAAGACCCGGTTTATGTAGATACCGTTTTAAATACTTTTGAAAAACTATCTAAAGATGGGTTGATGTACCGATACGACAGTCCTGATGATTTCGGGCGGCCGAAATCTTCATTTACGGTGTGCACTTTTTGGATGATTAAGAGTCTTTATCTAATTGGCAGAGAAAGACAGGCCATTGAAATGTTTGAGCAAGTCTTGCAGTACGGTAATCATTTAGGGCTATTCAGCGAGGATATAAGCTTTGAAACAAAAAGATTACTTGGCAATTTCCCACAAGGTTATTCCCATATTGCATTGATTGATACAGCTTTGACAATTTCAAAAAGTCCAAAATGGTTTAAAGAAATCGACGATTTTGGACCATAGCATCTTCTCAAATCTCAGCTCGTTTGGAATTAACGGTGGTATAGGTGCCCTATTCCGACAGTTCTGTGCGAAGCGTGATACCGTTGCGTGTGAGTGAGGCTGATCCAACGCATAGACTTCGACAGATCGCCATCGGCGCGCGGCCACAGCAACAGATGCCAGTGATTGCTCATAATACAATAGCCGCAAATACGCATGGAAAATCGCTCCGCACGGACACCTTTAATTGCCCCGAGACTTGTCAAGGCTGAATTGTTATTTTGATGTCTGAACCTTTATGTTCCTTCTATGTTCCTTATGTTCCTCTTTATGTTCCTCCTATATCGGTGCTGATGTGCATGACAATAACATAGAAATGGCTATCTTCAATCGCAAGAAAATAGTACAAGGCTACACTATGCCGACCAGCATATCCGCCACAGCTCAGGTCCTGGGCTCGTTGAATGGCAAAAAGTGCATAGCGATCGAAGAAGGTCCAATGGCAAGCGGGCGGGTCCAAAAGGCTTCAGGATACGGTCGCACATAAGCTGTTGCAGCCCTTTGGCGATCACTCACCGGCCACCAGGCTGGCCTGACTTGTCCCCCCGTATGCACCCATATTTGTGCGGGTGTTCTGCCCCAACTCGCCGCCAGCCCCGTCTGGCACGAAAGGTAACTCCGCTCCAAGTGGCGAATCCGCATCGCCCGCGTCAATACAGGGACTAATGACATCGTCGGCCACCCATGTGCCAGCTGTTGTACTCCATCGCGCGCCGGTGCTCTTGAGGTGATAA
>LJTR01000154.1 GCA_001303465.1 Phycisphaerae bacterium SG8_4 | reverse complement strand
TACTACAGACACGTCAATATCAAACCCGCGGATCGGATACCCGTGTTTGTCGATTGTTTCTGGTACGATGTCTGGCCGTTTCCCAACAATCAGCCGCCGACATATGACGGCGCCACGGAGAACCTGGCCGGCAGCAACGAAATGCGGAGGATCTGCCTGAACAGGCATCATGAGGCCATCAACGGCGCTTTCCTGGATTGGTCGGTCAGGAAGATCGGGCTAAAGGAATTGTGGACGTTGCCTTGGTATAATGACTTCGATACAAGGGGCCCCTGGACAAAGGCCGGCAACGTACAGTCCGAAGACTGGCCCGAATGGATGAGAAGTTTCAAGGACTACTAGCCCGATTTCTCAGAGCCCTCCGGCTCAATCGCGTATCTCGAGCCATCTCATTTAACATGCGGGCGACTCAATTATTGAGCATGCTATGTTCAGGTTCTTCGCTGCGGCGGTCTCATTCGGACGACAAACCACAGTAGTTGTCGGAGCGGCCTTGAGCTTTTCCGGCTCGTTCTCGGCCTGCTCGGCAATTTCTATCATCGCCTCGACAAAGCTATCGAGTGTCTCTTTGCTTTCGGTCTCGGTCGGCTCGATCATCATTGCTTCGGTGACAATCGTCGGGAAATAGACGGTCGGGGGATGGAAGCCTTTGTCTATGAGGGCCTTTGCAATATCTGCCGCGCGAATCCCGTTTTGCGCCATACGCTCGGATATGGTGAAAACGCACTCGTGCTTGCAAAGTCTGTCAAAAGCAATTCTGTAATGGCCCTTGAGCTTCTCTTTTACGTAGTTGGCGTTGAGAACGGCATTTTCCGCAACTCGCCGGAGACCTTCCTTGCCGAGCATGAGGATATAGACATAGGCCTTCAGGACGACGCCAAAGTTGCCATAGAATGGTGCAATATAGCCAATGGATTTGGGGCGGTCGTATTGCAGCGCGTACGTGCCGTCGTCACGCTTTGTCACAACGGATACGGGCAAAAACGGCACGAGCTCTTTCTTAACACCCACCGGGCCGGCTCCCGGTCCGCCTCCGCCATGCGGCGTGGCGAAGGTCTTGTGAAGGTTCAAATGTACGATGTCGAAACCGAAGTCACCGGGCCGGGCCTTGCCGACTATCGCGTTGAGATTGGCTCCGTCGTAATAAGTTAATCCATCGACTCCGTGGATCAGGTCGCAGATATCCTTCACGTGCGGGTTGAACAGGCCCAGTGTGTTTGGACAGGTCAGCATCAGGCCGGCGACCTCATCGTTTAGATATTGCTTGATCGTCTCGACATCCATGACACCGTTTTCGCTGCTGGGTATCGAGACGACTCTGTAACCGGCGATTGCAGCGCTGGCTGGATTCGTCCCGTGAGCGCTGTCGGGAATAAGGACGGTCGTTTTCTTATTGCCTTGCTCGCGATGGTAAGCCGCCATAATCATCATGCCGGTCAACTCTCCGTGCGCTCCGGCCAGAGGCTGGGTGGTAAATCTCGCCATGCCGGTTATCTCGCACAGCAGCAGATCGATCTCGTGGAGGACGCGCAGGGCGCCCTGGGTGAGCATTCCACCCATCCTCAACTGAGGCAGCAAAGGATGCAAGTCGGCAAAACCGGGATAGGACGCGATATGCTCGGCAACTTTGGGATTGTATTTCATCGTGCATGAGCCGAGCGGGTAGAAATTATTGTCGACGCCGAAATTCCGACGAGACAGCTCAGTAAAGTGCCTTACCACGTCAAGCTCACTAAGCTCCGGCAGATTCGCAGGCTCTTGTCGCAGAAGATCGCTTCTCATGCTTATTCTCGGCACATCAGTTGGAGCTGTTCGAACCGCCCTGCGGCCAGGAACGCTTTTTTCAAATACGAGTCTCATAGAACACTCTCCAAGGCTTCGGCCAACATGCCAATTTCCTGTTTGGTTCTCTTCTCGGTAACGGAGATCAAAATGGAATTCTCCATACCATCGTAATATCTGCCCAGGGGGAAACCTGCGGCGAAACGCTTCTCGATCAACTTGGCAATCACATCTGCCGCCTCGCACGGCAGGTCGAGCACAAATTCGTTGAAGAACCATTTTCCCCTGAAATGCGGCACTACGCCCGGTATGGCCGTCAGTCTCTTGTATGCATAGTTTGCCTTGTCGGCGCAGAGTTGTGCGGTTTCCTTGAGGCCCTCTTTGCCGAGCAGCGAGAGATAGACAAGCGCAGTAAGGGCACACAGGGCTTCGTTCGAGCAGATGTTCGAGGTCGCCTTGTCTCTGCGTATGTGCTGTTCGCGCGCCTGGAGCGTAAGGACGTATGCCTTGCGAGCGGAGGCATCGAGTGTCTCGCCCACGATACGCCCCGGCATCTTTCGAACGTACCGCTTTGCCGACGCCATAAAGCCCAGATACGGCCCGCCGAATGACATCGGTATGCCCAGGCTCTGCCCTTCGCCTGTCACTATATCGGCCCCCATCGCCGCCGGCGTTTTCAGTATCCCCAGCGACAGCGGGTATGTCGAGACAATCAGCAGGGCGCCTTTGTCGTGCGCGGCATCGGCAATGTCGCTGAACTCGTCTATGCACCCGAAAAAGTTAGGGTTCTGTACAATAACAGCGGCAGTCTTGTCATCGATCATCTGCAATATCCGATCGTGGTTGGCCAGGCCGTCTTGACAGTGAGTCTGGTCAAGCTCAATCTTGAGATTCTGCGTATAAGAGTGGATCATGACGCGGTAGATCGGGTTGACGCTGTCATCTACAATCACCTTGTTACGGCCCGTGATGCGCAGAGCCATCATCATCGCCTCATAGAGCGCCGTTCCGCCGTCGTATAGCGAAGCGTTCGCCACCTCCATTTCCGTCAGCCGACAGATCATAGACTGGAATTCGTAGATCGCCTGCAGAACCCCCTGCGACAGTTCAGGCTGATAAGGTGTATACGCAGTATAGAATTCGCTGCGTGAAACAATGGCGTCGACGGCGGCGGGGATGAAATGATCGTAGAAACCGCCGCCTAAAAAACAGGTCAGATGTGTAGCGTTCTTCTGGGCCAGCTCCATTAGCCGATTTCGAGTTTCCTGTTCGCTCAAACCTCGCGGCAAGTCAAACTCCCCGGCCTTGAGATGAGGGGGAATGTCGTCGAAAAGCTCATCCATCGAGAGCCCGATCTCTGCGAGCATCTGCTCTCGCTGCGCAGGTGTGTTTGATATGAAAGGCATCTATCGCACTCCAGAGAAAACTTGTCACTTGACCTTGAAGCCGCAACTGCCGCTCTTCGGACATGCTGGGCTGGGCCTCTAACGCCCGGCCAAATACTCTTCGTATTGCTTTGAATCCATCAGGCTCTCGACGGATTTGACGTCGGTGATCTGCAATTTGCAGATCCAGCCTGCGTTGTAGCAATCCTGATTTACCAGTTCCGGTTGCGATTCAAGCTCGTCGTTAACTTCGATTACTTTGCCGGCCACGGGGGCGAAGATGTCGTTTGCCGCTTTGGTGCTTTCCACGACAGCCAGCTCATCGCCTCCGGCGCATTGTTTTCCAATACGGGGAAGCTCCACGAACACGAGTTCTCCCAACATCTGCTGGGCATAATCCGTGATCCCAATCGTTGCAACGTCCGCGTCAATCCGTGCCCACTCGTGGTCTTTTGTGTAGAGCAGTCCCTCGATGACCATATTGTTCTCTCCGATTAGAATGTAGCAAATCGATCTAAGACCTTGCCTGTTAGGTCCGGTTCCAGAAGTTCTCCCTTCTCAATGCTCTGTTTCCTGCCTTGTTGGATCTGGCTGCGGCTTCTTGCCAAATAGTAGAGCCCGACCGCGGCGTCCTCTTTGACGGATTCTCTGTCGGCATAGGCCAGAGCAATTTGGCTTTCCCCTGTTCTTGCACAGCTCAATATCCAGCCGATACACCGGCCGTGTCTGTCCAGCACGCCATCGTTTTGTCGAACAGGTCGGATACCCTTTGCTGCCGGCAGTTCGATCCTGGCAACCTTCATATCATATTCTCTGGAAATCCGTTCGACAGCCTTCTTGCCGATAAAGAAATCCTTTTCCAGCTTGACGGCCCAGCCGTAGCCGGCCTCGAACGGCGAAATGCCGAATTCACCCGCCAGTTCATGTCCGTAGAGCGGAAGGCCCGCCTCAATTCTCAGGCTGTCGCGCGAGCCCAGGCCGCAAGGCAGCAGCCCCAGCGGTTCGCCCACCCGGAGAATCGTTTCCCACAGTCGCGATGCCTTCTCGGGATGCACGAACAATTCGAATCCGCTTTTGGCCCCCGCATAGCCGGTTTGTGAGATCAGACATGCAATGTCCCTGATATCGGCCTCCATGAACTCAAACGGTCTGAGATTGGCAACCTGCGACAGGGTATCTTCGTCCCCGATCAAAACAGAAAGCACGGCCAGCGATTTGGGGCCCTGCAGGGCGATGTCCACCCTGCAATCGTCTCTACAATCGGCATCGCGCAAATCCCGCACTTGGGGTATGGCGGACACCTTCCTGTCGGCATCTTCCGGATCGATGCAGACCTCGGCCTCAAGCAGGGCATTGATCCAATTCTTGATCTTGGCATTGTTCGCAGCATTGACGACAACGAAAAACTCCTCCCGATCCTTGCGATAGACTATGACGTCATCAAGAACACCTCCGGACGTATCCAAAATAAAGGAATACTGTGCGCGCCCGGCCTTAAGATTCGTGATGCTATTGGTGGTGAGCTGGTCTATGAACTCGGCGGCACCGGCACCGGAAATCTCCAAGATGCCCATGTGGGTACAGTCAAAGAGTCCGGCTGACTCTCGCACCGCGTTGTGCTCGGCGGATATGGACGAATACCACAGCGGCATAAGATATCCGGCGAACGAGACGATGTGGGATCTGTCGGTCAGCCCAATATGCTGATCGTAGAGAACAGTCTGCTCGGGAGTTCTCTCAGCTCCACGCAACTGCGATTTGTTGGCATCGTTCTGCAACACCGACCGGCCCTCTTTGTCAGACTCCAGACGAACATACGCTGGTTTCGCAACCACAACTATGTCCCTCTGTCCTTTTACCTGAGAGAATTATCCCTTCGGTACCTGTAGTCTCTACAGTTTCTCCAGAGAGCCGTCCGGCCAGGATCCTTTTGCCTGAGAGTTTCCCCGCCGCCATTCCAAGCTGCAGGTTACACCTTCGGCGCCCCAAATCAGGGGACTCTCTCCTGGCCATCATCCATACTTTTTCGCAGAATATACCACCCAAAGATCAATTGTCAAGCCTTTAACCGGGGAAATAACCGGGGGAAATAACCGGGGAAATACAGTACAGCACCTATTGCCATGCGATGCACCCGTAACACCAGGCTTTGTCTGAAAACTCGCTCTGGCTTCGAGCGGCTTGTTTTACGCCTGGCTGTCCCGGCGCGCCGGGAGCTGCATCGACGATAGAGCCGATATCGCCTGCTTCGCCGTCTTTGCCAGGCAAAAAACCGCTCGCTCTCGGACCGACGAGGGAGTTTTCAGAAAGAGCCTATAAGGCCTCGAACTCACTCTGCACCCCTTCGCCGGAGGTCCTGAAATTGGCCCATTCGAATCCGCTCAGAGCCCGCCCTGAGCTAAGTTGAAGGGACAAGCTAAGAGATTGGTCCTTGGAGTTTGCGGCCAAGGGCCGGTGTCTGGCTTTACTCTTTCAAACAGGCCTGCGCGAATCCTGTTCATTTAGGATCTTGAGCTTCGGATCCGACTTCAAGAACAGAGCCTGGTGTGCCGATCTGCACCTGGGCCGTGAAGGGCGGAATGCTCTTATCTTGATCTGGCTCTTCCGCTGCGGGCGCATTCTTTCTTTCCAGCTTGCGCTGTCGCTTTGCCTCTTGCTTCTTTTTCTTTTCCAGCTCTCTCCGGCGTTTTTCAAAACTGTGGTTTGGCTTTCCCATGAGATATCCTTATATACAATGGACTATTACCTTCGCCACCCGGCAACTCGCCGGCGAGCGGATCTTCTTGTACCGGGCCTTCTGTGGCTGCGTGCAGGGGTTCTTGCTTTGGTCGTTCCAGAGCAGAGGCCGCGGAGCGACGCGATACCGGCCGAATGGAAACGATGGTC
The DNA here is from genome assembly GCA_001303465.1 of Phycisphaerae bacterium SG8_4. Classification (GTDB taxonomy): domain Bacteria; phylum Planctomycetota; class Phycisphaerae; order Sedimentisphaerales; family Anaerobacaceae; genus SG8-4. The sequence goes on along the minus strand of LJTR01000154.1, from coordinate 3,556 downwards.
TTCCATTGCAGGCAGCGGATGCCTGGTCAGTTTCTCAATGCTGCCGAGCAAGGCGAGCTCGTCCGTATTACAGAACGACAGGGCAACGCCGTCTGCGCCTGCGCGGGCCGTTCGGCCAATTCGATGCACGTAGCTTTCGGCTTCATTGGGCAGCTCATAGTTGATGACATGGGTAATCCCGTCTACGTCAATACCGCGGGCCACGATGTCGGTGGCCACCAGGACCTTGACACGCCCCTGATCGAAGTTTGCCAGGGCCTGTTGACGCGCGTTCTGGCTCTTGTTGGAGTGGATGGAATCTGCTGAGATGCCGTTCTTGGAGAGCTGCTCGGACAGGCGCTTGGCCATGTGTTTGGTGCGTGTGAAAACCAGGGCTTTGGCGACTGTCTTATCCTTCAACATGTCTTTAAGGAGGGCACTCTTGTGCATCTTCTCGACGAAAAGGATCTTCTGCGATATGTTTGCGGCCACCGGGATCTTGGGTGAAACCGATATACTCTCCGGATCTTTGAGCATGGAAGACGCCAATCGAACCACGGCATCGGGAAGTGTGGCGGAAAAGAGCATGGTCTGTCGATCCGAAGGAACCTTGGCGACGATTTTCCGAACGTCGTGGATGAATCCCATATCCAGCATGCGGTCCGCCTCATCCAGAACCAGCATTTCAACGCCATTGAGGCACAGATGTCCCTGGCCGAGCAGGTCTAGAAGCCGCCCGGGCGTGGCCACCAGTATGTCGGGATCTCTGCGGAGGGCCTTTATCTGAGCCGAGGCGGACACACCTCCCAGGACAACGGCCGTGCGCAGCGGGAGATGGCGTCCATAGGCACGAAAGCTCTCGTCGATTTGCAGGGCCAATTCACGGGTGGGTGTTAGAACTAAGGCCCGGATCGCCCTGTCTTTAGGCCGCTTGACGTGCCGTTCGCCCAGTACGTGCAGTATGGGCAAGGAAAAGGCAGCAGTCTTGCCTGTGCCTGTTTGAGCGCTGGCAAATAGATCTTTGCCTGCCAACAAGACAGGGATAGCAGCTCGTTGAATGTCGGTTGGTTTCTGATAGCCTTGCTCCGACAAGGCCTTGAGGAGCGACTTGCTTATCGCAAAGTCATTAAAGTCATTTGTGTGCATAAAATCCTATCAATTGCCCGAGAACAACAGCGGCGTACTCTCGTTGAGGCAATCGTTTAGGATAATCCCCGAGGTGTGACGCGGAATATTGTCGGAACTTCGTCCTGGCAGCCCTTTACGCGGACTGCACTCAATTTTCACTAACATAACATAAAACAAGTGGCTGTGCAATGGTATATTAAAAAAATTAATTATATTTTCAGCTGTAGCACAGTGCATTTACCAGCCGTCAACATCCTTATCGGCCTGATCCAAGGGCAGCTTCACTGCCGAATTGAAACCGCCGAGAACGCAGAGACCGCTGAGAAAAGATTAGACATGATTACCAGATAAAGGCAGGATAAATAACGCCCTTATGATATCTCTGTAAATCCCGTTATCATGTCAAAGAGAAACAATATCGAAGATCCCGATCCATCGGGAGTCATTCATCAATTTATGGCTTAGCCATAATCATCCATCATTAATCATTCATCATTAATCAATCATCATTTACGGGGTCCTGTCCAAAAAAAGAGATGGCACAAATTGAAGCGCTGTTGCATCAAAGAGAAAAAAAAGTGAACCTATTTCTTAAGGGCTGAGGCCAATGGTCGCCCCATGTGATGCTTTTCTCTCCTGCCATATTCCATGCTAACTATTTCGAGGTCTAACCCTGCCTAGCCCCCCTGCCTAGCCCATGCCTAGCCCAGTAATGGTTCCAACTGCTGAGGCTACCATTGTCAATATCGCTAGAAATATGAGCTGCATGTCGGTATATCGAGAACGGACTAGTTTCTAGTCTTTCGAATCACCAGCCCAAATATCTCTTCAGTCTCGTCGGATTCCCTTGCTCAGACCGATTGGCGTGGGATATTTGTACACCACCAAATACGTAGATGCGATGAACGTCAGGATGACCGTCAATTGGATCAAATACGATGTCTTCGCCTCAACTCTGCCGGCCTCGAGGGCGCTGTAGGCCACCAAGATTGAGAATTCGCTTGCCTGTCCGAGCCGGAGGCCCAACTCCAGAGAAGGTTTTGGCTGCTCACCGCCCAGACGAAACGCGCCCCAGAATGCCACTGGCTTCAAGGCAACCAGCAAAGTGGCAAGCAAAAGCCCCGGTAGCACTACGTCTTTGGTCACAAGAAAGTCGAATTGAGCACCGATTGAGAAGAAGAACAGAATCAAGAAGAATTCCCGGATCGGTTTGAGTCCTTCGGCAATCACAAGTGCTATCGGCGAAGTTCCCAAGGTGACTCCTCCCGTGAATGCCCCAATCTCATAGCTGATTCCCAATAAATGTGCAGCCTCGGCACATAACAGGCACCACCCCAAAGAGATCAAGAAAACGTAATCCTGAATCACATCAAAACGACGCAACAGCCGTAGAAGGCCGTACCGTATCGTCAGCCATTCAAGGAGGAAAATGGCGACAGTCTTAACCAGCAGCCATGCCCCCTGGAGATGAATTGAGTCGCCAGCCGCTCCATACAGGAGCAGAATCACCATAATCGCCAGCATGTCCTGTACAAGCAGGATGCTAATCATTACTTCTCCCATATGCTTTTGATGGAGCGTACTGGTGGGCATCAGCTTGAGGCCGACCACCGTGCTCGAGAACATCAATGCAAGCCCGACAAGAAAACTGTCCCACCACAAGAAACCCAGGACACGTGTCAGGAGCATTGCCGCAATCACAAATACGGTACAGGTGCTGAGGGTGATCATGGCTGTGGAACGCAGGAGTCTCAGTAGCTTCTGCGGATTCAGATTCAGGCCAATGAGGAACATGAGCAGGATAATCCCGATATGCGAGATCTGCTCTATGTGAGCCGGATCCTGAATCACTCTCAAGCCCCATGGACCGACCAACATCCCCAGCCCGATATAGGCCAAGATAATCGGTTGGCGAAGATAGAGAAACACTGTAGCCAAGACCGAGACCCCGACAAAAATGAGTGCCAACTCGAATACTATGTTGTCGAATGGATTCATCCGAAACCCGTATGGTGTACTTCTTCATATGAGCGAGAAAGACCGCTGCCAACTCTTTGTCAGCCAAGAGTATCACCAAACCTCAAAAGCTGCAAGATCTGCGATCAGGGTCGGATCGAAAATTCGAGCCAGGTCAGCACGGATGAGCACCTCGTTCGATCAAAACTCTCGCATCTGGAACCTGAAGAAAAGTGACATGTCACCACTGAAGTAACCTGTTTTCTTGTCTAACAAAACACCATCTCTGTACATCCTGTTATCATGTCCAAAGACTATTCCCTGTTCGGTATTTGGCATTCAAGGCTTGTCTATCCTGAAATGGGTAAGCCGTTCCCCTTCTCCCATGCACGCCAGAAACAACCGGGGCCTATACCGAGTCAATCAGTACAGATCCCGAATTCCAAGTATGACAGTTGCATAGCTGAATGCTGCTTCAACCAATACACTAGAC
>LJTR01000153.1 GCA_001303465.1 Phycisphaerae bacterium SG8_4 | reverse complement strand
CGCCGCAACCCCTATCAGTTCTTCTTCAACGGTCTGACGATGATTACCGTGCCGACACTGCTCATGTGGTGGATCAACAAGGACAAGGACTGGTACAGGGAGCTCCAATGGCGGGACAAGTTCCTGCACTGGTGGTTCGAGTGCGATTGGCCGGAACCGACGCTCATCAAGATCCCGCGAGCGTTCGAGATCGGCACAATCTTCGGCGCACTGCCGGAAGCACTCGCCGAGGCGGCTTATGAGGAGGACCCGGACGCGATGAAGGCATGGATGAGCACGCTTGTTGACGTGGCATATCCCGGCGTGATGCCGGTGCTTGGGGAAGAGGCATGGGAGCAGGCTAGCAACTTCGACTACTTTTGGGAGACGAAGATCGTCCCCCGTGGCGAGCTCGACTTGCCGCCGGAGGAGCAGATCGGCCCGTATACCTCGAAGGTGGCGATCACGCTCGGACAGCTCTTCAAGGTATCTCCTCGCCGGATCGACCATGCGGTCGCCGGGATCTTCGGGCCGGTGGGACGGGACATCCTCGAGACGCTCGGTATTGGGCCGAAAGAGACTGAGCGCGAGAAAGGGATGGCTGATGCTTGGATCATCGGTCGACTGTTCTCTCGCGGCAAGCTGCCGTACTCCTCGCTGTCGGTGGAGCGGGCCTACAATCGGTACGGGGAGGTCATGCAGCGTTCCCGCAGCCGCCGCCACATCGAGACGGAGGACGAGCGTGAGGAGCGTCTGCTGCTCGAGGACGCGATCCGGGCGATCACGTTGCTCGGGTACGTCCACCAGTACACCGGCCCGAAGGCTCCCAAAGAGACCTTGCGGAAGCAGCGCATCCAGATCGCCAGGGACGTGTTGCGCGATCTGGAGAGGGGGAGGACCTCTGACTACGTGCGTGAGCGATACCGCAAGGAACGCAAGAAAGCGGAGAAGCAGTACGAGACGGTGCAGAAGCGGGTCCGACGCTTCCGGGGGGAAAGATGATACCAGGGCTCGAGGGGGGTGCGTTGGGGGCTGTTTCCCTCGCGCTGATTATCGTCTATGTGGTCATCAAGGAGGTTGTCGTGAAGAAGGTCGCCAAGGAGGAGGCGTCCACCGAACATCCGTTCTACTGCCAAGCCGGGAGGTTCGAGACGAGGATCACCAAGCTCGAAGCCAGATGCTCCTCGAATGACGCGAACATCCATCGGCTTGAGGCCAAGATCGACGTTGCAGCCGAAGCCATGCACGAGATCAAGACGGATGTGAAGCTGATCGCTCAGACGGTGAAGTGGTTGAAGAACGACCGGGAGAACGGCGGGAGATGAGCCATGCGGATCATGCTCGACCCTGGACATGGAGGGAATGATCCGGGGGCGATCTCGGAGTCGAACATCCACGAGGCCGATGTCAACCTGGACGTTGCTCTCCAGATGGCCGGCCACCTTGCCAGCAACCTCTCCCACCTGTGCCGACTGACCCGGTACGACGACACGTTCATCGCCCTGGGCGAGCGGTGCCGGATCGCGAACGACTGGGGAGCGGACGTGTTCGTGTCGATCCACTGCAACTCGTTCACCGATCCCGCCGCCGAGGGCTTCGAGGTGTACACCAACCGGGAGCTCGACGCCGCCGACTTCTTGGCGTCCGTCATGTGGAACGGGTTCCGGCAGGCGTTCCCGCTGATGCGGGGCAGGGTCGACCTGAGCGACGGCGACCCGGACAAGGAAGCTGGCTTCGTGGTCCTGGTCGGCACCCGGATGCCTGCGGTGTTGTTTGAGCTTGGGTTTCTCTCCAACAAGATGGACGAGGCCCGGATCGCCTCGTTCGAGTGGCGTGCCAAGGCAGCGAAAGTGCTTGTTGATGCGATCCGAGAGTGGAGCCTGCTCCAGTGAATCCCCGATCCAGAAAGGCGCGTGTCATGGGTGACAGACAGATGACTGGAGGTCCGTGATGATCCGACAACTGTTGAGCGACATCGGCGGGAGGACGTGGATTTTCGTCTGCCTCTTCAACGTGCTGGCGATGTGTACGGCCACGGGATTCGTGGCGTTTGGTGACGAGGTGACCCCGGAGCACTGGCTCAAGACGCTGGAGATCTGTGCATGGCTCGGTGCAGCATGGTTGGGCAAGCGCGGCCTCCAGGAGATCGGCGAAGGGATCGCCGCGAGGAAGAATGGAGGTGACTGATGTTCACCGGACTACCGCTGTACCTGGGGATCGCCGCCCTGGTAGTGATCGTCGCACTCTCGGGTACGGTGTGGCTCCAGACGGAGCGGTTGGACACCGCGAAGGGGATGATCGCGGCCCTCGAGCTGGCGAACCACTCCTACGACGTGGAGCTCCAGCGGGCGCGTGAGTCGCTGGCAACCTGCCTCGAAGTCAACAACGCGAACAAGGAAGAGCTCGAGGGGCTCCGCGAATGGGCTCGGATCGCCGAGGAGCGGCAGAGAGAGATCGACAGATTGGCCGCTGAGAGGGCCAGGGCGCTCCAGGAGCTCGCGGAGATCGCCGAGGCATACCGTGTGCTACGGGCCACCGCCGCGCCTCTGAGCGTCTGCCAGAGCTATGAAATGGTCCTTTCGCACATCGCGGGAGGTTCGCCATGAACAAGAAGTGGCCGACGCTCGGAGACTTCATCATTTGGGCGGTTGTCCTCTTTATTGTGGCGATCGTTCTCACGGCCCAGTGTGGCTGCAAGACCACTGACCCGAAGACACCCTGCCCGGAGCCTACGCCGACCGTCATCACCGAGACGGTGATCGTGCCGTGTACGATCAGGATCGAACCCCTCAGTCCGTACACCCCGCCTGAGTACCCGCAACATCCCGGCCACGATGTCGAGGATGCGGAGCTCAAGTTCTGGGCGCTGGCGCTCGGCGAGGCGATCGAGGCCGATGATGCGCTCGTTCTCGCTCGGGAGCTGGCGTGGCAGGAGATCATCGAGGAGCACAATTCCGGGCCTGTTTGTGAATAGCTCTTGCGGCACGTCTCAGAGAGTGTTATAACACTATCATGCACCGTTGCATACTCACCTGAAAGGGGGGCTTATGGGTACATTGGCGGTTGTGGTTTTTTCGCTTCTCGTCGCACTGACTCTCTACGGGATCGTGACTTCGTGGGTTCACTTGCGGCGGGCGAAGAAAGAACAAGAAAACAGGAGGTGTCTTCGATGAGGCCGATTCTTATGACGACCGAAGAGGCAGCAAAGGCGTTGTCGATATCCCGCAAGCAGGTCTACAAGCTGATGGACACGGGCCTGCTTGGCAGGATGTACCTCGGCGACGGGGAGAAGGGCGGTCCCCGATCCCTGGTCCGAGTCAAGACAGCGGAGGTGGACATGCTGGTCGAGATCGCTTCCGGCAAGAGCGTATTCGACCAGGAAGTCATCGACCAGATGAAGCGGCTTCGGGGCGAGCCTCTGGAGGAGAGCTCGTCAAGTTCACCATCGGAGGTAAGCGTGTCGGAGGGGAGGTGATCGGCAGTAACAAGAAGACCGTCTGGATACGGATGTTCAACGGCGACGTGGTGAAGCGCCACAGAGCGAAACACCGAGTCGTCACCATCGGACAGAGAAAGGGGAACAGATGAGTACGCTGATTCGTGTCCCACCCCCTGACACCAGCCGCCACTACTACGTCGAGGACGACGGGCGGGTGGTGCCGTTCTACGAGATCGAATACGCCGACAAGAAGCGGAAGGGCGAGTTCCGGCCCGTGAAGATCACGGACGCCCGGAAGCACAACGCGGTGCCGAGTGTGAACCAGAGTCGCTCCCGCATCAGGAAACCCGCCATCGAGCGGTGGCGCATCGCCAAGTATTTGGAGGAGGGCCTGACCTTCCCCTTCGGCGATCGCAGCATCGACGAGTGCATCCCCGAGATCATCGAGAACGTGGACGCCGCCCTGGATGCGGCGCCGTCGCTCGGGACGGCATACCACGCGGCGGTGGCCGAGGTCATCATGGCGAAGTGGCCGGGGGTGTCCAATGAGTAACGAAGTCCAACTCGACCCGGAAGTCATCGCCGCTGCCTTGCAGTTTCTTGAAGACTGGCACGTCGAGCCACATTCCGTGGAGGTTCCGTTCATCAACTGGGGCTACGGTTTTGGTGGACGGATCGACCTGATTGGTACTTGGTTTGCTGGTGGCCCACCCGATCTCGTGGGACGCACGATCCTGCTCGACTGGAAGTTCCGCGAGACAAAGCCCGATCAGAAGATCACCTACTGGCCGGACTACGTCATCAACCTCGCCGGGTACGGCGTGGGGTACTTCGACCGGCTCCCATACAAGCTCCTCGAGGAGTGCGACCTGGTGAGCGTCGTGGTCAGCGTCAACGAGCCCGGTCGCTACGAGTTCAAGGTCTGGGAGCTGTCCGAGGTCGAACAGGCGTGGTTGGAGTTCTACGCCGACTTGCAGGCGTGGTTTGTCGCCAAGAAATACGACCCAAGGGAGGGGCCACATGGCAACGACGAAAACGACGAAGACGAGTGAAACTGAAACCGAGCGGTGGAACGCTGCGGCGACCGAGGAGAAACAACACGCGGGGATCGCCGCCGCGATGGTCGCGGCCCAGGCCGAGATCGAGGCCCCGAAAAAGAACAGGACCGGCCAAGTGGGCTCCAGGGCCTACGACTACGCAGACCTGGGCTCAGTGTTGGACGCGGTCCTGCCGGTGCTGAACAAGCATGGGATCGCGGTCGTGCAGACGATAGAGGGGCAGGAGGCCGGTGGCGTCGTGCTGAAGACCGATCTGATCCATGCTGCGTCCAGGGAAGCGGTGCATTCGCTGTACCCGCTCCCTGACCAGTGTACACCGCAAGAGATGGGCAGTGCCATCACCTACGGTCGCCGGTACTCGCTGATCTGCATGACCGGCGTGGTCGGTGAGGACGACGATGATGCGGCCAGCGTCGAGGCCAGCGGCAAGAAGCACTCCAAGGCCCCACCGGCAGAGAGGCCGATGGACGCTGCCGATGCGGCCCGGTTCGTTGCGGATGCGCTGATGGACAAGGCCGGGGCCACATGCCACGACTTTGTCGCGGCTGGTGGCACCAGGGCAGAGCTCGTGGATCTTGTGTACTCGGTGCTCGGTCCCGGCGACGAGTTCACCAAGGACGATCTCAGGAGCGTGTACAAGCTGACGCTCGACCGCATGAAGCACACCGTCGCGGATCGTCACCTCGCCGATCAGGAGCCAGCGCCATGACCACGAACGGGTTCCCCCACTGGGAAAAGGCTCTGCACGAGTATTCAACGCTGCTCAAGGAACTGGCTGGCGTACAGGGTAAACGGCTGAAGCTTGAGGCCGTCCGTGATGATCTCTACGACGAGGCGTATCTGCGAGCCAGAACCCTCACCGTGATGGGAAAGCCGATGAGCGTCGATGACGCGAAGGCTACCGCGAGGCTCGACAAGCAATACCGCTCGGCGAGAGACGACGTTCTGCGGTGTGCCGGTGAGGAGTCCTACGTTCAGGGCCGGATCAAAGCCGCCGAATGGTGGTTCAAGATGACTCAGTCTGAGGCTTCATGGAACAAGGCTCAGATGCAGATTTTGTAAGGAGCGTGATATGCAGGACCCAGGATTCAGACCAACGCCACCCGCCTACCGGGTGTACGTCAGCAACCATGAGGGAGAGATCAACTACAAGGAAGAGGCTTGCGGCCTGTGGCCGCGCCAGAGCCAGGACGGCAGAACGTACTTCGCGGGCAAGCTGAAGGACGGGCGCAAGGTCCAACTCTGGCCGGTGCAGACGCAGCAGCCGAGAGACGAGGGACCGCCGCCCTACCAGGACAGCCCACCATCATACCCACCTGACCAACACCCACCCGAAAGGCCAAGCAACGATGACGCGCCCTTCTGATCCGGCGGTTTCCTTTTACCGAGGCGCTCCCTCTGGTCCCCTTGGGGGAGCGCCCGCTTTTTGGCTGGAGGTGAAGGGTGAACCAACAACATCTGCCAGGAATGCGCGCTGAGCAGGCTGGAGGAGCCGCTCCTGCCGTCTCGCAGAACGATCGGATACTGCGTCACCTCAGAACCGGGCGCGGTCTGACGGCCTTACAGGCCCTAAATCTGTTCGGCTGTTTGCGGCTCGCTGCCCGGATCAACGATCTCCGTCGCCAGGGACACCAGATCACGTCAGAAGTGGTCAGAAGAGAAGACGGCAAGAGATATGCGATGTACTGGCTGGATTAGCTTGCTACGAGGCAAGGTACGGCGAGGAGGGCCTGGCCCGGCACGGCTAGGCGTGGCAAGGCATGGCAGGCAAGGCGCGGCAAGGCGCGGCAAGGCTGGGCGTGGCGAGGCAAGGCAAGGCAGGCATGGCGCGGCAGGGCGTCGTTTGGCTGGCCCCGGCAGGGCGCGGCATGGCAGGCAAGGCTTGGCGGGGCGGGGCGAGGCTGGGCGAGGCTGGGCGGGACAAGGCATGGCATGGAAATATGAAAAGTTCCCGCCCACAGAAAGGAAAGACCGATGGCTACGAAAGTCAAGTTGAAGCCAATCAACGTGAAGACACTTGCACTCACGATCGAAAGCACTTCTATTCTCGTGCAACACGCCTGGAGTGACAAGGCGATCATTCAGATGCGAGAGAAAAAGGCTGGCAAGAAAACCAAAGAGCGGACTGTCTGCGATCCAGAGCAGGAAGCGAAGGACGCCACCTACTTCACCGAGGATGGCAAGTTCGGCATCCCGGTGAACGCGCTCAAGAAGTCCTTTATCGAGGCTGCTCACACGGACATGGGCATCGCAAAAACGCTCGTTCGCAAGGCGTTATTTCTCGTCTGTGAAGACAAGAATGGTGTGATCCAGATGCGATGTGAGGAGCCCAAGATTCGAGAGGATCATGTTCGTATTGGGCAGGGCGGGGCCGACCTTCGCTACCGTCCAGAGTTTGAGTCGTGGGAGTGCGACATCGAGATTCAGTACGATGCGGCGCTTCTCACTCCAGAGGACATTGCAAACCTGATTAACCGGGCCGGATTCGGTGTTGGCATCTGCGAGTTTCGCCCCGAGAAGGGCGGCGACTGGGGCCGTTACCAAGTCAAGGCAGAGAAGGAGTGAACCATGTACGACGTGAGGAAAATCGCATGGCGTTCCGGCTCCTCGGCCAAGATCCCGGCCAAGGACGCCTTCGATGAGTTGGAGCGAATCCGTGCTGAGAACGACGGCGACCTGAGTGCCAGTATCGTGGTCGAGGCGGCACGGCCAAGAGACGCAGTGTTGCACCCACAGGTTTTCGATCGCGGGGTGAAGGCCGCAGCCAAGGAATACTACCTCTACAGGGCTCGGCTGACGATGCGTGATCTCGTGGTGATCTATCTGGAGGATGTCCCCGGAAGCGATGAGCCGAAAGAGCTTGAGGTGCGGCAGTATTCGACCGTCGCGCAGAAGCAGGGCGCGACAGGACGTATAGCTCAGATTTACAGTTCGACCGAGGAGGCATTGGAAGATCCTGCGCGGCGCGAGTATGTCTTGGCAGAAGCGATCGCTGCGGTCGCGAAGTGGCGCAAGAAGTACGCGGCACTCTCAGAGCTAGCGATCATCTTCAGGGCGATAGACAAGATTTCAGTCTGACCATGAAGTACCTCACGATCCGCAACTGGCGCGAGTACCAGCACTACAAGGACCGGAACCCGCCGTGGATCAAGCTGCACGTCGATCTCTTGAGCTCGCGGGATTGGGTCATGTGGAACGATGCTAGCAGAGTGCTAGCAGTTGCTTGCATGTTGCTAGCATCCCGTACAGACGGGAAAATACCCCATGACCCGGCGTATCTTCAGAGGGTAGCCTACCTCAACCGCAAGCCAGACTTAAAGCCCTTAATTGACAGTGGTTTCCTGGTCGATGCTAGCAACTTGCTAGCAGATGCTAGACCAGAGACAGAGACAGAGACAGAGACAGAGACAGAGAAGAAAGAAAATTCTAAAAGAAAGAAGTTCGTTCCACCCACGGTCGATGAGGTGCATGACTTCTGTGAACGCATGGGCTATCGAGTCGACCCGCAGCACTTCGTCGACTTCTACGCCAAGAAGGGATGGATGGTGGGCCGGAACTCGATGAAGGACTGGCAAGCCGCTGTCCGTAATGCTCGCGACTGGGACCACAACAAGCCGAAGAAAGAGACACCGAGGGGGAACGATCCCTACACCGGGAGGCCATACTACGATGCGACATGACCCTCTCGATCCCTGGATGGGCCGGGGAGCCCCGCCGAGGGGGACAACCATTCGGGTTCGAGGCAGAGCCTCGCCCGAAGCGGGACGCTTACACGACGTTAGGCTCAGGGCTCCAGCGGGGGGAGCCCTTGTTTGGAGGAAACAATGAACCTGTGGGATGTACTCCTGGCGTGTCTGCTGGCGCTGGCGACCGCGTGGAAGATCAGCGGCCTCGTCGAACTGTGGCTGTGGGAGGGATGATGCCGATCTACGTCTACAAGTGCCCCTGCGGGAACGAGAAGCAGGTTCTCGCTGGCTTCGAGCAGTCGGACCACAAGACGGTCGAGTGTGAGCGGTGCGGTGGACAGGCGCAGCTCACCGTCCAGGCCCCGGCGCTCAAGTTCTTGGGTCCGGGCTGGACGCACAACGAGTACCTGACCGGCGAGGAGCTCGATGAGGAGGGCGCTCGCCTCGAAGAAGAATGGGAGATCGAGGAACCATGAAACCTCTAGTGATCCGCATCCCAGGCCACCCGGTGCCCCAGGCGCGTCCTCGAGCAGTCCGCGCCGGTAAGGGCGTCCGCATGTACGATCCGGCGAAAAGCCGCAACTGGAAGGCGACCGCCCAACAGCACATGGCGACTGCACTCGCTGAGGCCGGCGGGACCGAGCTCTACCGGGGCCCGGTCGCCGTGTTCTTCCAGGCCGTCTTCGCCTGCCCGAAGTCCGACTACCGCAAGAAGAAGCCTCGAGGACGCCGCGTCCACACCAAGTCGAACGGGGACCTCGATAACCTCTTGAAGGGCCTGTTGGACGCGGGGACGGGTGTGTTGTGGCGTGATGACGGCCAGGTGGCCCTCGTCGGTGGGACGAAGTGGATCGGAGCCCAGGGGGAGCCCCCAGGACTCACGATCAAGGTCCGCGAGATCGAGGAGGACTCCGATGAGTGACGTGCGGCGAGTGATGCTGATTCTCGACGGCCACAGCGTGCATGGGGAAAACGGCCGATGGTTTGATATGCCGGATGGCAACCACGCTCTGATGCCGTGGGAGGAGTACGAGCGACTCAGGGAGGAAAACAACCACGACTACGAGGATTGGGGGGAGGACACCAATGAGTGACATCGTGGAGTGGCTGGAGAGTCAGGCTGGGTTGGATGACCGTTATCAGCAGGCCGCAGACGAGATCGAGCGGTTACAGCGCGTGGTGGATGCCGCTGTCGAGCGTATTGCTGGATATCAGCCGCCAGAGATGCACAAGACAGAAGCGAGACGTAGGCGGTTGCGAGATGAGATACGCCGAGAACTGGAGGACTCCGATGGGTAGTGACGAGAGCGAATATCTGCGCGGTGACGGTCGCCGCATCTCGCCTAGTGAGCTACGTCGCCTTGCTGCCGAGTGGTGGGAGTGTTGCGATGACATCCATGAGCCGTTGCTGCGGGCCGCAGACGAGATCGAGCGGTTGCAGCGCGTGGTGGATG
>LJTR01000152.1 GCA_001303465.1 Phycisphaerae bacterium SG8_4 | reverse complement strand
AGCCGCTCCGTATGCCGCCCAACACCGGAGGAGCGCGCCCGTGGCCTACCTGCGATCAGTCCTCGACCGGCTCAAATTCATCCTTGCCAACACCGCAGTCGGGACAAACCCAGTCATCCGGAAGATCTTCGAAGGCAGTACCCGGTTCGATACCGTCATCCGGGACGCCAACTTGAGGATCATACACATATCCGCACATCAGACATTTGTACTTCTTCATTTCCTTTAGCTCCTTGCTTCGATACGGCCCTGACTTTGTTTCATGCACACAAGCTGTTGCCGTCGATAACGACCGTACATCTCAACCGTGGCCCGCAAGCTTCTCCAATTCCTTGCTCAAGATCGCCACGTGGCCTATCTCTTCAGCGATTATGGCTTCAACTTTATCCTTGCCGGCTGTCTGTGAGACGGAACGCTTCAAGCCGACGTAGAAAGCCACCGAATCGCGCTCCACGGATATGGCCATTTTCAGAATTTCCTCGGGCGTGTCCTTGCCCGCAACCTTTTCGACGGGATCGGCCTTGGGGTTAAAGATGTGACCGTCGGCCATCGCTCGCAGGTACATCTGTGCCTGACCATCCGGATCGAAGACAACTGGCGCGGCCTCTTTCGCGGAAAGCCCTGCCCGCATATCTGCGAAAGTCTTCTCGTGGTCGTCTTCCATTTCGGCCAGTTTCAGCAAAAGCTCGCGCACCGTCGGGAACTTCTCCGCCGCGGCGCGGTAGAACCTGCCTCCGTTCCTTTCGATCTGCTCGGCCATTTCAAAAACTTCGTCAGCGTTAAACGGCATAACCATATGTCATTCTCCTTCAGCGGCAGGCGGCGTAAAAACCCTCTGGCCCAATTCACGGTCAAACAAGAATATTCCTCCAGGTGCATTCTCAATCATCTTGAGCTGCTGGACAACCTGGTCCGCCGACGATTCCTCTTCGACCTGCTCGTTGACAAACCACTGCAGAAAGCTGTGCGTCGCATGGTCTTTTTCGGCGATCGCCAAATCCACCAGATCGTTTATCAGTCCGGTCACCTTCTGTTCGTGCTCGTACACCGCCTCGAACACGGCCAAGGGCGAATCCCACTCGGTCGGGGGCCCCTCTATAGCTTTCAATAAGATTCTGCCGCCGCGCTCGTCAATGAAATCGTAGAACTTCATCACGTGCGACATTTCTTCCTGCGTCTGAACTCTCATCCAGTTGGCAAAGCCGTTCATATTCTTCGATTTGAAATAAGACTCCATCGACAGATAGAGATACGCCGAATACAACTCAGCATTGACCTGTCCGTTCAGAGCGTCTTGCATCTTCTTGCTGATCATCTGCTACCCTTTCCACAACCCGTGAACATTGCAGTGTTCTCTGGCGCTGACCGAGTCAGCCTCAACATTGAATGTCGCTTCCGGCTCGGCCCCCGGTTCGAGGAACTGTCTGTAGGCCTTGCCATCAGCGAGCAGTTCGATCCACTCGATTAGATGCTCATCGGTCATCGGATGCGGCACCGAGCCAACCTTGACCTTATAGCCGCCACCGATCTTCTCGATCACCGGCACATGCTTCTCAGTCGCAGCGTCGGCCGTCTTTTCATCGAGAAGGTCCATCGGTCCGCCACAACAAACCAACTGTCCGGCCCCCCCGCTGAGCACCTCCACAATGTTGCCGCACGTGGCGCACTTGTAAATCTGCAGTCTTTCCGCCATGATCAATCCCTTTCAAAATTAGGGGATCTCAGTTGACGATCCCCGCTTGCTTATGTTTGGCCAGAACTTCGTCGGCAAGCCGGTCAAGGGCAACAAACGCAGCCTCCCTCGGCGCACCTTTCGTCAAGACCGGTTCGAGAAGTTCGACTTTAAGATTCGACATAAGGCCCGTAAGCTGCTCGACGGTCTTTCCGCCCCAGCCAAAAGAACCGATGATAGAGGCAAATTTCGCCTTCGGTCGGATAGCATTGGCCATGAAAGCCGCATAAACGGCAGCCGGATGCGCCCCGGCCAGAACCGTCGGAGAGCCAATGACTATGGTCGCCGCATCTACCAGATCGATTGCGAGCTTGCCGAGATCCACTGTTGAAAGCTCGAACTGCCTTACCGCAATGTCGCGGTCCATCAGGGCTTCGACAAAATGAGAGATCATTTCGCCGGTGCTGCCGTGCATCGAAACATAGGGTACCACAACTTTGTTCTTAACCGAGTCCGACACCCAGTCTTCGTAGGCGTCCATGATGAATGCGGGCTTGTCATGAGCCGGACCGTGGCTGGGAGCGATAACCTCGATGTCAAGTTCGTTGAGCTTGGCAAGGTTAGCCCTGATCTGCTTGCGGAACGGCATCATGATTTCGGCATAGTACCGCTTGGCAGCCTCGTAGACAGCACCCTCGTCATCGACGAAGAGACTGCTCGTGGCCAGATGCGCCCCGAAGAAATCGCAGGAAAAGAGGATCTTGTCCTCGATAACATAAGTGCTCATCGTCTCGGGCCAGTGTACCCAAGGGGTATAGAGAAATCTCAGCGTCTTGTCACCGAGAGAAAGTTCCTGGCCGTCCTCGACAGTGACGAATTTGCTCTGCTCTATGTCGAGCAGATCGATAAGCATCTGCTTGCATTTGGGATTCGTCACGAGCTTCGCGCCAGGATACATCAGCAAGATGTCGGGCAGAGACCCCGAATGATCCTGCTCGCCGTGGTGCGAGACAACATAGTCGAGCTTATCGATACCCAACCTGGCGAGATTGCCCAACAGAACGCTAGTCTCGGCCGGATCGACCGTGTCAAAGAGAACCGTCTTTTCACTGCCTCGCACTACGTACGCATTGTAACTCGTGCCGTCAGGCAACGGGATCAACCTGTCGAACAGCCGCGAATCCCAGTCGATTGCCCCGATTGAATAAACGTTTGGCCTAAGCTCCCTGGTCTTCATAAATTCGCGGCCGCTTTCAATGCTGCTTCATAATCAGGTTCGTTCGTCAACTCGTCAACTACCTCTATGTAACGAATCAGACCTTCTTTGTCCACAACAAATACTGCGCGGGCCAGAAGTCGCAGTCCCTCGATCAGAACGCCATAGCTCTTGCCGAATTCCACATCACGGTGGTCCGACAGGGCCTGGACATTCTCAATACCGGCGGCTCCGCACCAGCGGCCCTGAGCAAACGGCAGATCCGTGCTAATCGCCAGCACGGCCACGTCGTCACCCATTGACGCCGCCTTCTCGTTGAACTTTCGCACTTCGGTGTCGCAGACCGGAGTATCCAAAGACGGGACCGAACAAATCACGCACACTTTCCCCCGCAAGCCAGATAGCTTTACTGCCGACAGGTCATTTGCCAGCACTTCAAAATCAGGTGCCGGCTTGCCGACCTCCGGCAAAGTACCGACCACTGTGAGCGGATTGCCCTCGAATGTAACGCTTGCTACCGTACCTTCCATAATACACCTCACTTTCACTATTATGATCCCGCTTCGCCCGGCTCAGCCGGAATAAGCCTTCTTGAAATCTTCCAAAAGATGCCTGAGCTGATTGACGTTGCTCAGATCCGTCGTCTGCTTGGCCTTCATCGAATAGACGAGCATCTGGTGGAGCAGGGTCAGTTTCTTGACATACGCACTGTTGGCTTTGGCGTCTCCGGTCGGGGGAATCTTTACCCTCTGGGCCATGAAGTAGTACGTCACGATATGACTGATCTCGTCTGCGTGCTTTTCCTTGTTGTTGACCCATCGCACGATCTGGTTTCCATTTGGCGGGTCCTGGTTCATGTTCTCGGCGATTTGGACCATCGATTTCTCAATCGTCGCGATATGCTCGGCAATAAGGTCAAACCGCGTGTCGTCGCCGTAAATCCCGCATGGCACCTGACAGTGCGAATACGCCAACGATCCAAAAGCAACGGCTACTGACAGTGCGGCCAGCGCCGCAAGTTTCTTGGTGATTCTCTTTTCCATTTTGTTGCCCCTTCTGTTTGTATTTCTCTAGGTTCGAGATTAGTAATTCTGAGCATCCAGCTCAAAATGCGCCTGCGGATGCGCACATGCCGGACACACGTTGGGAGCCTCCGGGCCCTCGTGCACGTAGCCGCAGTTTCTGCAGACCCACCTTACAGATTGCCCACGCTTGAAAACGGCTCCGTCGGTTATGTTCTTCGCCAGGGCCAGGTATCGTTCCTCGTGCCGCTTCTCGGCAACCGCGATATTCCTGAACGCCGCGGCTATTTCGGCAAACCCTTCCTTTTCCGCAACATCGGCAAAGCCCGGATACATTTCGGTCGTTTCGTAATGCTCGCCGGCTGCGGCGGCTTTCAAATTGTCCAACGTAGAGCCGATTACGCCCGCCGGAAACGCCGCTGAGATTTCAACCTCGCCCCCCTTGAGAAACTTGAACTCTCGCTTGGCGTGTTCCTTCTCCTGGTTCGCCGTCTCTTCAAAGATCGCCGCTATCTGCACATATCCTTCCTTCTTAGCCTGGCTGGCAAAGTAAGAATACCTGTTTCGCGCCTGTGATTCACCCGCGAAGCCCGCCAACAAGTTCTTTTCTGTCTGACTACCCTTGAGTTCCATCTGATACCTCTCTTTCTGAAAACGTTTATGAACTTACACTGCTCCTATCTGCACAAGTCGCAGATCCCTTCAAGATACACGGATTTGCGAAGCACAACGAACATCTCTT
This sequence comes from Phycisphaerae bacterium SG8_4, assembly GCA_001303465.1. Classification (GTDB taxonomy): domain Bacteria; phylum Planctomycetota; class Phycisphaerae; order Sedimentisphaerales; family Anaerobacaceae; genus SG8-4. The sequence continues at coordinate 4,969 of LJTR01000152.1, read as the reverse complement.
CCATCTCTTGCGGCACCTCGATATTGTTAAACGGCTCGTGGGAAAAATCAATAACCCTTTTGCATTTTACGCACTTGAAATGCTGGTGTTCATCCAATCCGCCGTCGAATCGCTTGGCGTCACCGGAACCTTCTACTATGAAAGCGGCGCCAATATCGTTGAGCGTCAGGAGCGTTCTGTTGACAGTATCCAGCGATATGCTCGGAAAGACCTGCCTGACCTTCTCGCACAGCATCTCCGCCGAAGGATGCTCATTTGTCTTAACAAGCTCGCGATATATCGCTATCCGCTGCGGGGTAACCTTGAGGCCTCTTTCGCGGCACAAGCCAGTGAACCAGACGGTCTTCTTGTCCAGATCGGCTGCACTGATTGTCGATTCTCCGATATTCATGGCTGCTACTATTTAGGATTTACTCTTATTTGTCAATAGTCTTTCTGTTTTTTTTCAGTTTTTTCTATATCGCGTGTTCTTTCGCGCCTCCCGTGCCTTCATCAGGTACTTCCGAACGGTGCGAGAACACCTCTTTCACAGCTCTCAGGCCCTTTAAGTTCAATCCAGTACCGGCAGGACAAGAATCTCGCCAGCTGGTTGTAGGAGCAGCGACAATCGAGTAAGATTGAATCTTTTAGATATTCCTGGCGGCATTGGATGCAGTTAATATTAAGGCGAAGATCTGAAACGAGAATGCGGCGGGCTCGGACAAAGACAACTTCATGAAACACCGCTTCGTAACGTTCACAGCCTTGGCGGCGATGATCCTGCTAAAATATTCACATGCAGGGTGGGCCGCAAGGGGCCCTTTGCGATCCATGAAGGCCGTACGGACCGACAACCCTCCGGTCATCGACGGAAGAATCGATGATTCTTGCTGGTCCAAAGCAAATGTAGCTACGGATTTCACTGATTATTATATGGAACGCCTGGCGGTTGAACAAACGTTTGTGCGCGTGCTTTACGATGACCAGAACATCTATTTCGCCTTTGAGTGCCTGGAGCCGGACCCCAACAGCATCGTCGGCGTCGAACGCAAATACGACCAGCCCCTTCACGAGGAAGACTCCGCAACCGTTCGGCTCGACACCTTCCACGACCATCGCTGCACGTACGTCTTCGGTGTGAACACTCTCGGTACCCGGTACGACGCACGATTGGGGCTTTTCGATTATAGTGATGACAGCACCTGGGGCTGCGACTGGACGGCCGCCTGCAAGGTCGAGAAGGACCGCTGGTATGCGGAAATGGCCATTCCGATTGCTAATATGCTTTTCGATCACAAGGACGGTGTCACCTGGGGCGCCAACTTTTACCGCCGGGAAAAGGGCCTCCTGGAAAGAACCTATTGGTGCTACCGCAACAGTAGGGCCCGCTATCCGATCGAATACGGCCATCTCACGAATCTCGACCTGGCCAATGTCAAGCTCAAACGCAAACCCTCTTTCGAAACGTACGGAAGCGCAACTGCGGATTTCGAAGACGACAGCACAAAACTGTCCACAGGACTGGACATATCTCTGAGACTCAGTTCCGAGCTGACCAGCGCTTTTACCATCAACCCTGACTTCGGCCAAGTCGAAGCGGACCCCGACACAATCGAACTGAGGGACACCGAGCGATTCCTCGCCGAGCGACGCCCGTTTTTCCGCGAGGGCAACGAGATCTTCGGAACGCCTCTCAAAATCTACTACAGTCGGCGATTTACGGACATCGATGCCGGTGCCAAGATTAGCGGCCAGGGACGAAACTGGACGCTCGGCCTGCTGGACGTTCAGGGCGAAATAGTCCGTGACGACCTGCCGCTACACGGCAACTACCACGTCGGCAGGTACTTTCGCAATATCGGAGAGAGTTCCCACATCGGCGGCATCTGGGCCAACTCTGCCCGCGAGGACGGCACAAACATCACCGGAGGAATGGATGCGCGCCTGTTCCTTGACAGCACAACCTCTTTTACCGCGCAGCTTCTCGGATTGCGAGACTCCGAAGGAATCGAAACCGACGGCATCGTGGATCACGACGCCTATGGCCTGTCGACCTCTTTCAGCGGCGGAACCACCCCGGTGTACTGGCGCGTTGGCTTGCTCGACATCTCGCGGGGCTTCAAGCCCGATCTCGGCTACATTCCCCGTCGCAATATTCGCGGCCCCAGTAGCTATGTGAGGTACAGACAGTACTACGATAAGGATCCGCTCAAATCCGTCCAGGCACTTTCCGAAATAGATTTCTACGAAAACGACAACCACGACACAGTACTGCGAGACTTCATGGAAGGCGCCGGCGTAGGTTTTCATAATGAGGTCGAGCTTTGGTATATTCGCTCCGACAGATTCCACGCTCCATATCAGAACTATGCCGATCGCATTCGGTTCGAGTACAATGAGGAGGTCGACGTCTGGGATTCGATTACAGCCAGTGTCGCAAAGGGCGTGTACGAGGAAGAACCCTACCACGAGTATTCTCTGGAGAAGCCCATGAAGATTACCAACCTCCTGGTGACGACCCTGGAGGGCAACTACCGACTGAAAGAGCCCGAAACGGGAGGGCAGGAAAATATCTGGCTCTGGCGCTGGGTTACGCAGTATAATTTCGTTTGGAATGCAAGGATCAAGTTCACGGCCGAACAGACATCGGAAGATCGTCACAACCTGACCATGTTGTTCTCGTGGCCGATGGCGCTGAACAAAGACTTCTATGTTCTGCTCAACGATTATGAAGTCGACGGCGAAAAAGTCCGTGCAGCATTCGTCAAAATGGTTTACCGTTTTTAGATCCATGGGAGGACACAAGAATGAGTAAGCAGAAAGAAGTTGACCGGCGCGATTTTCTGCAGAAAACCGCCGCCGCCGCGCTCGGGGCGGGCTCGGCCATGTACGCTGCCGACACGACGGCCCAGCCGAAAGGCGAGAGGCCGGCAATCGCAGGCGATGTCACCGTGCTCAATCCGCAGAACCGCGTGCCCATGAGTTTCATCATCGACGACTCGACCTGCCTGGTGAACATGGCGCACTTCGGGATACCTCACTTTGCCACGGCCTGGCCCGACAGGTACAAACAGGACTGGCGGAGTCTGCCGCGTGAAATACCCGATTCCTTTGTGCGGAAGTTCGGCCAATGGTGCCGCGAGCACGGCGTAAAGGGCAAATACAGCATCGTACCCTACCCGGCCTGTGTCGGGTGGCTCGACCGCTGTCTGCCCGGCTGGTCGCAGAAAGAACTGGACGACAGCCTCAAGCTCGTCCGCGATCTTTTGCTGGACGACTGGGACATCCACCCGGAGATGATCAGCCACACATGGGTCATTAACACCAAAACCGGCCGGCCCTATCCCGAGCAGACCGGCTACTACATCGAGAACGCCGGCTGGAGCCAGGACAAATCCGCCGACGAGCTGACCGACTACATGGCCTACGCCCTGCGAATACTCAAGAACGTCGGCCTGCCCTGCGAAGGCATAACAACGCCTGGCGGCTTCGGCAGCCAAAACCGGCCGAACCTCGCCAAGGCCACCCTTGAATCGTGCCGCGACGTATTCGACGCTGAGATTCCGCACTACTTCCGCGACCTCTTCACCGACGAGCGCAGCGTCGCGCCGCTCGTTCAATACGCCTCCGGCCTCGACGGCGACAATCCCAAGTGCGTCGTCTCGATCATCGGCTGTACCGGCGACTGGTTCGGCGGCTGGGATGGGCTCAACGCCGGCTCGGTCGACAGGTTCATCGCCGAAGACCTGAAAAGCGGTCGCCTGCCCCAGGTCATCGACAAGGGCGAGCCGGCAATACTCGTCTGCCACTGGCCAGGCATCTACTATAATGGCGAGGAGATCGGCTTCAATATCTTCAAGGAGGTCGTCCGGCGGACAACTGCCCGCTACGACAACCTGATCTGGATGAAGAACAGCGAGATCGCCCGATACTGGGCCGCCAGAGAACTGACGCGGATCGAGAAACAGGGCCGGCGAATAACGTTCAACGCCCCGTTTGCCACAACGCGGTTCACGGTACGAACCCAGGCGCGTCCGACGGCGAGCCCGAGATTGACCGTCGGCGCCGAGCGCGTCGAGTTGCGTCGTGTCACCGCCCCGCTGCAAATAGAAAGTCAGAGTTGGCACGCCGATGGCGCGGAGATTACGGTCTGTTTCGACCTGCCCAAGGGCAAGTCGACCGTCGAGCTTTGACAAGCTCGCGGCACTGGCATCTGGAAAATGGGATTTGCGATCGGCTCGTTTGGCAGCCGCTGAATGAGCTTGACTGAGTCAGTGCATGAATCTGCCTTTCAAAGAACCTCTGCGGCGGCTGAGTATCTTCACCACAACCGCAGAGGCTCTTTTGTTCATCACAAAAGCCTGATTCGGCATCAGTTTAGTTTGGCGTGGCGCCGGAGTACTTGTCTCTCCCAACCTTTTGTGCGTTTCTTTTCAGCGCCGGGGCACTGAAGGCGTCTTTGGGTGTCTAAACAAGCAGCAATTACCCGAACCGCTGAAGTCGATCGCTGGCAGTCGCGACCATCTGCGTATCCGGGCTGCCGTTGAATTGGAGCCGGCAGTTTGAAGAACCGTAATGCCTTGTGTATACGCACTAATAGCAGTGAAATACAAGTTTTTGGCTGCACAAAGCCTTTTTCTTGTAACAAAAAAGCTTTCCCAAGCGTCTATGAGTTAAGTTGCAGGCCGTGGTCTATAATCGGCGGTCAGTGGCTGTGGTCAGCGATTATTGGGCTTGTGTTGACGTAAATTGAAGACTTACAGGGGCTTACAGTTTTTTTCGTACTCGCAGTTGAGGCAACAGAAGACATGGATTTAGAAATAAGCAGGAACCGAAAGAAGAAGCTGGGTCAGTTGCTGCGCGAAAAAGAGTATTTGGATCAGTCCAGTCTCGAACTTGCGCTGGCAGAACAGAAGGTCGAACATCGGCCTTTGGGCCAGATATTGCTGGACCTCGGCTATGTGACGCAAGCTCAGTTGAATGAAGCACT